>DASUMD010000185.1:0-2261 GCA_036277875.1 Nitrososphaeraceae archaeon | reverse complement strand
TGCTTGCAAATTCAAATCTCTAAGCTTGGGATTTCTCCAAGATCCTAAATGGCAATCAGTTATATGAGCAAATTTGTACAATTGTATCTATTCGATCCCAATTGTATTTTAATATTGACTGTTTACACAAATTATCATGCTGGATATTATCATTTAACATAGTTAATTTACAGGGAAATTTCGGAATGGTCAGTTAACTTTAGTTAGCATGAATGCTTCATGTAATGATTTTACTGCTTTTTCACAATCGACATTATTCACAACAAAAGCCAAATTAAGCTCAGAGGATCCTTGGGCTATCATGATCACATTTATGCTATTTTTTGAGACCGATGAAAAAACTTTAGCTGCAATTCCTTTAATCCCTCTCATACCCGAACCTACTACTGCTACCACTGCTACATCTTCGTTGACTCTAACATTTTTTATAACTTTGTCGAGTAGCGTCAGATCCAACGTAGTTATGGCAGTGTCTAAATCATCCTTTTTTACTACCATTGAGATGCTGGATTCGGAAGGGCTCTGAGAGATCATCATTATATTCACACTCTTTCTTGCTAAGGCATCAAAAATTTTTGCTGCAGTTCCAGGTGCACCGACCATTCCTCCACCGCTAACATCAATCAGTGCAGTATTGCGGATAGCGATTATTGATTTGACGATTTTTTGGGAAGATTTACTTGGATTTTTTGAAATTATTGTTCCTTCGTTTGATAGATTAAATGCGTTCCTTATTCGAATCGGAATTTTTGTATCCATAACTGGCTCAAGTGCTCTAGGATGCATATACTTCGCACCAAATAGAGATAATTCAATTGCCTCTGCAAATGATACTTCTTTGAGAACTTTAGCTTCTTTTACAATTTGTGGATCCGCAGTCATAAGACCATTTACGTCCGTCCATAACCAAACTTCATCAGCCTCAATGCATACTGCAATAATTGTCGCAGTGTAATCTGAGCCACTTCTTCCCAAAGTAGTAATATTTCCATTTTGATCTGCACCAATAAAGCCGGTAATAACGGGAATCTTATTTTCTTTTAATAGTGGATCAATGTGATACTTTACTCGTATTTTAGTAGTGTCTATAAGTGGTCGCGCCTGACCAAATTTTGAATCAGTTAATATCCCAGCTTCCTTCCCAGTCAAGTATACGGAATCAAGACCCTTGTCTAATAGAGAATAGGAAACTATTGGAGTCAAAAGTCGTTCTCCAAAAGAAAGTAAGTAATCCATTGCTTTTTCAGTCACTTCTGTCAGCAATACAATACCATTCAATATATTTTCCATTTCCTCCAGAAGTACCTCTACTACTTGGAGGGCTTTGGCTTTGTAGTTCTTATTTCTAATACAATTTTGTATAATATCCACATGTATTGCTCTAGTCTTGTTGATAAAATCCTTGATCTTTTTTTTATCACGTTTTAAAACATATTCCGACACGTTCAAGATCTCATCGGTCATGCCTGTTACTGCAGAAAAAACTCCAATTATTTCGTTACCTTTATCGTGATATGACTTGATCAAATTAGCAATATGGACAATTTTTTTTCCCGAATCTACGGCAGTGCCCCCAAACTTCATTACCAGGCGCATTTATGACAAGCTATAATGATAATACAGATTAATACATGTATTGTTACCTTTTTGAGTGCATTTGAGAAAGTAATTAAAACAAGAGAGTGATTTTTATTTGGTTGGATCTGATATTTCTCTATGCCTAATTTTTCACACGACGAACGATTACTGCTGATACAACATTGTATATATAAATATGATTCAGAAGAAATGTTGAAAGAAAAACTAAAGGGGTATTTTTCTACCAAAGAAATTGAATCTGCAATTGATACATTAATTGCTACACAAAAGATTCGCAGAATTGGACAAGATGTACTTCAGAATAATGAGAGTCATACTGGTATGATACCTGAAATACCAGAAAATTTACGCTCGATAATTAATAACTTGTAATCAGTAAAGTTACACCCAGAAATCTAAAAAAGAACTGAATTAAATAAAAATATGACTCGTCGCTAATGCGACATGAATTTAATTGTCCCCGGTAATTCCGCCAAATATGTTCTTTAATGCATCGAGTATTGGATTGCCGGTTTCATTGCTTGCTGCTTCTGTTGCATTAGCTGTGGCGTTTGCAGCTGAGCTAAGAGCTTCTTCTGCTTGACCCATTGTGGTTTCTGTTGCATTAGCTGTGGCGTTTGCAGCTTCTTCTGCTTGACCCATTGTGGTTTCTGTTGCATTAG
>DASUMD010000184.1:0-4399 GCA_036277875.1 Nitrososphaeraceae archaeon | reverse complement strand
AGAGGATATTAATTCCTGTATTATCTCCATTAGGGGATCAAATGAATGCAAAGTGCATCTTGGGAGAATTGTTAACAACTTATCTTCAACCCTTTCTGGGAGTGGAGGAGGTCATGAGAAAGCTTGCGGAGCTGTGATACCTAAAGAGAAATTTTCAGAATTTATAAAGCAATTAGACAAAAAGTCAAGATAAAGGTAAGCCGAATAGTGGGTTTTAATTTTTGTAGATGAATACAATAATTATTCTGGACAGGCGATTAAGCCCATCCAGAATATGTTCCCCATCGGTTTGGTCGATGTAATCCAAGAATCATTGCCAAGGCAATTTAAATGTGATGCTTTAATTCAATAGTGTCTGCTCAAACAGTCTGTTGAACCGAATTGTTGATGACTTGCAACCATTGATCTCGCAACTTTTGCTTAGTTAATCTGAAGTTTATCTAAAATTTTATCAATCTTTGCAATGGGTTTATTCTCACTATCCGATATTTCTTGATGAGAGGGCGGCTTTGCAAAGTAATCCTTGTTATTTTCAGCAATTCTTTCATGATAAGAAGGAACTAATTCGTTCTGATAAAAGATACCGATTGGAATCTTATCCCCCCATTCGCTTGAAAATTCTAATATTTTTGTCATTTTCGTATTAATATCGGATTCATCTCTTATCGTACCATCATAGCCGGTTTCCTCAATTTTATAAATTCTAGGCGTTGCCTTACCTGTCTCCTGATTGTTTACACCCTGATACCATTCCCTAGTGTGTATGTCATCATATGTTGGACATGGTTGTAGAACATCTACGAACGCTAATCCCTTGTGGGTTATTGCCCTTTTTATTGTGTCTTTCAGATGTTTAACATCATAGGAATATGAACGTGCAATAAAGGTAAATCCAGAGACTAATGCCAATGCTATGGGATTTACAGAATTGCTTGTATTGGGTGTCACAAGTGATTTTGTCTTCTCGCCCAACCTCAATGTAGGCGAAGCCTGCCCTTTAGTGAGGCCATAAACTGCATTATTAAATATGAGATATGGAATGTCAACATTTTTCCTTCCTGCTCCAACAAAATGTCCCGCCCCGATACCCAGACCATCACCATCTCCTCCAACGGCAATAATTTCCAGATCTGGATTGGCAATTTTCGCACCTTGGGCAAAAGGTAAAACTCTTCCGTGTAAAGTGTGAATACCATATACATTTATGAAATGCGGTGTTTTACCGGAACAACCGATTCCTGAAAAAATAACCGCTTTATGTCTTGGAATCTGCATATCACTTAGAGCCATTTGTATTGCATTTAATATACCAAAATCTCCACAACCAGGACACCAATCATTATGTACTGTTGTTTTATAATCAGCTAGTTTAAGTTCCGCCATCTAATACAATCCTCCTTTCATTGTTACCAGATAATATAGCCTTAAGCGCAATATAAATTTCGGTAGTGGACATTGGTCTACCATTATATTTCACAATTTTATAATCAATTTCTCTCCCAGTATTTTGCTGTACGAGTGATCCTAACTGCGATGTGTAATTCATCTCTACATCAATAATCAATTTAGCATCCTTCAAGAATTTCTTCACAGTTTCAGTAGGAAATGGATGAAGTAGGCGAATTTGAATCAATTTCATTTTGTTTCCCTCTTCGGATAATTTTTCTAATGCTTCTAGGATTGCACCCTTTGTGGAACCCCAGCTAACAACAACATTTTTACCATCTGAATCAAAATCATAAGACATGGCCATATCGTCTTGATTTATTTTTTCCAGTGCTAGGTCGAGTTTTTTCATTCTCTTGTCCATCATTTTGTTCCTATTTTCAGGATCTTCTGATATGTGACCCTCTTCTGTGTGTTCATCACCAGTATTCCAGAATATCGCGTTTTCTGTTCCAATTGGCACTCTCGTAGAAATAGGCGAATTACTGAGTTTAAATCTTTGAAAATGACCGGCTGCACCTTTGCCTTGATTCTTGTCAATAGTATTCTTCAATTCTCCCCTTTCGATTTTGAGATTATTGCTAAATCTTTTGCATGTTTGGATACTGCTACTAATTGCCTTGTCTAGTAAATGAATTACTGGTAATTGAAAGACTTCTGCGAAGTTAAAGGCCTTAATAGAATCGTAAAAAGACTCTTCGATATCTCCAGAAGCTAATACAATTTTTGGAAAATCCCCATGTCCAGCATTTATGGCAAACAAGAGATCACTTTGTTCATGTCGCGTGGGCAATCCTGTTGAAGGGCCCGCCCTTTGATACATTGTAACAACCAATGGAACTTCATTCATTCCTGCCCAACCGAGGGCCTCGGCCATAAGTGAAAAACCAGGACCAGATGTAGCTGTGGCTGCTCTAACTCCTGTTAATGAAGCACCAATTGCCATGGTTATTGCAGCAATTTCATCTTCAGTTTGTACAACAACTATAGAACCATTATTACCATCAACTTGATCGATGATCTGATTTGATTCTAAGAATTCGCTTTCATCACTTGCGGGAGTAATTGGATAATAAGTTTGAAATCTACAACCACCCAATATTTTCCCAATTGCGGCGGCCTGGCTTCCTGAAAGCAATAGATAATCCTTTAGGGCATCTTTGGGCGTTATTTTGTATTTAATATTCTTGGTATCGTATTTAGTGCCTATGTACGAATAGGCATATCTTGCTGCTTCTATGTTACTGGCAAGTAGTTTAGGCTTTGATCCAAAAACCTCCTGAATGGCACTAATCAACATATCTTTTTTGAAACCAAGCAAAGAAATAGAGGCTGATATTGCCATAACATTAACTACTCTAGAGATCTTACTAAGTTTAGGATCGTTCATATTTTTTGCTACTGTTTCTAACATTTCAAAATAAGGCAGTCCATAGACTATGCAACCTCTCGACTTTGCAAACTCAAGCATTCCATTCAAATTAATAGATTGTCCAGAGTCCTGCAACAATTTGCTTATTCTCTTATTTGCTTCAAAATCAATTGTAGCTACTTCTTCTAACACCGTTTCAGCAAGAGACAAATCGTAGATTATCATGCCACCCGGAGATACTTTATCTGCATGTCTGAAAACGGTCTCGGCGTCAAATGATACAAGCATGTTGATTTCTTCCAAGTGGGAATTAACGGGCTTTTCTGAAATTCTTATTGTAAAATAGCTATGTTCACCCTTAATGTTAGAATAAAATTCCCTCTTTCCAAAAATATGAAACCCTTCTTTTGCACATGTTTTAGCAAAAATATTTGCAGCTGAATCTACACCACTCCCCTGTGGCCCACCAATCAACCAGGATATAGAATTCACATTAGCCAAAAAAGACAATGAATTACTTTCTTCTCCAAACTATTAATCAAATAATAGATATATAAAACATAAAATCATTATCCGCCGCCTGTGGCAGCATCATATAAACAGCATTCGCATGAATCACGTTCCCCACAATAAGGACAAGAACAGGTGCATGCATCAATTGGAACGCCACAAATGTCGCATGTAATACCTTCCTCAGCAGAATTGTTCTTCGCGGACATCTTGTAATATAAAAGAAAGCTAGCTAGAACTTATACTTTGCATTAAAAATATTTTCTATTAGAATACGTTTTGGTTATTAAGAATTAAGAACTACTACACGAAATCTGATTTAAAATTCTAAATAAAAGAAAATAAAAATGAAAGAGGATGTGGTTTTAATCCCACTTACTCCACGCGGCCATCCATCTGTATGTCCAAGTATTGAGTTTTGCGCCCAATGCAGCGATTGGAACGCTCAGCACAGCCGCAGCTCCCGATCCTAGCGCTACGGGACTATTGTAGAACTTTCCGACCTGAGGCTCAATTGGTGTCATGTATGGAGGCAATGTTGGACGAGGATACTTGAATGCCATCTCTAGAGGATCTCTGACCAGCAGTAGATTTATCATATTGAATATTGGCAATGAAAGTCCTACTAATGTTCCACCAATTATAATGGCAGCATGTTTATTCCTTCTTGTTGCCCAATATGTCAAATCTAACAGCATTGCTGAAGGTATCCAGACTGGTACGGCGATAAAGTCGTATGGATATCCTAATGCAAACCAAGCTCCTTTGGCTACCCATGTATAGATAGTCATGATTGTTGCGTAATATGTTGCAGTCCCTGGTACACCGGTGAAAAGCATGTAATAGATTGCGCCAACTACAAGCATTGTTGATTGGGATATTGAGAATACTACGAATGATGTCCATGCCCAATCTGTATAGAAAATGTAGTCTCCTGCGTTGATTGTCAATAATGTACTATTTACAGCAACTACAACTATGAATAGATAGTGTGTAGTGCGTCGAAGCCAGACCATTACCAAATGTCTCCTAAAGGTTCTATATAAAATTTTATTTTGATATTCTTAATTA
>DASUMD010000183.1:0-2127 GCA_036277875.1 Nitrososphaeraceae archaeon | reverse complement strand
GACTACCTAATGATTAAATGTTTAGTGATATCACCATTAGTAAAAAAGGTTCTAGTTCGATTGTAGCAGATCTAGTTTTAGAATCACCCCTGTTGTCTAGTAGTTGTTGATGTAATAACGAGAATATTAACACATAATGATACTTTTTATTCAGTTTTCCATAATAAAATAATAATATATTATATAACCCTTAATACAAATATTATTGATTCTTTTGACTCGAAATAATTTTCCCATGAAAGATTGGCATATTAAACATATGGAAAACACAGTCATTAAACATGTCAAGGGTTTATCTCCTGACGCGACAAGATATCAAAAAAAGATGCATTTTAAATACGGAGGAATCGTAAAAATATTACGATACATTGAATACGATAAAAAACACGGAGTAACAAACGATGATATTGTTGCAATCATAGAAAAACTTCGTTCTGATTCGTCTTATGAAGAGATTCGTAGTAATGAGGGGTTCCATGATAGATTAAAGGAAATTGAATCATCAGTCGCGAATACGCCTGCAACGAAAATTCTAACTAAATAGTCAACTTAATCGCAATACACTAGTATGAGTGATTCTCGACTTTATGCTCATGTAAAGCTTTCCAAGTTGTAAATGATGAGTTGCATTTTTCGCAACTGTATTTAATTTTTCTACCATATACAAACTTGTTTATGTCAATTGATGCATGATCATCCTTATAATCATGTGACAAATTAAAGCGGAGGATTCTTCTGGATACTCTAACCAATGGCGACCGTTAATTGTTCATAATACCAAACTAATTTAAACTAATAACACAAGAGAATCATCTAATTTTTTGATAAAAACTTTACATCTGTATGACTAACATATTACATGACATGACAACAAATTAGTCCGGACAATGTGAGATGATTAAAATCCCTTAATGCCTTGTGCTACAAGCACAGAGTAGCACCCAAGTCCACATTGTTCACAGATAGGTTTCAGTCCTTTTGAATCAGAACTTCCTATACAACATGGTTGTTTGGTCCTGCCCTTGTGGTCCAAAGAAAGTATTGCCCATGAAGGACACTGGATTGGGGTTGTGCCATTACCACCCCAGTTTCCTTTCATTAGAGAAATTTGTTTCTCAGTGTTTACTACATACTTGGGATATTTTTTCCTGATTGAAATAATTTTATCAACAACTTCATTTCTTGTTTCTCCAAAAGGTAACCATAATGGATCATCTTTCATAAAAGGAGTGTGAAATTGAAATCCAATCTTATTGATTTTATTCCTCCATTCTTCAACTAGATCTGTGACTGTATGATAATTCAATGAATTAATGGTCATTGATATCCATATGTCTTTCCAAGCCGGTTTGCCTTTTCTTGGCGGTCCAGATATGTACTCCAGAATGGTATTGCGCGTCTTGGCGTAGGAACCTTGACCTCTTATGGTGTCATGCACCTTTTCTGTACCGTCAAGTGATATCCAGTAAAAATATAGATCATCAAACCTCTTTAGGGGAAAGGTTCCATTTGTTACCACAGAAACCCTACCAGGCATTTCTTGGCAGAATACATCAATTACTTCGGGACGCATGGTTGGCTCACCTCCCACCAGCGTGACTCCAATAAGACGTTGCTTCTTGAAAGTATTCCTTATTATCGATCTCCAATTGTCTACGCTCAGTTCATTGTTTTCATCTTCCCGATTGAGCCACCAATAGCAGTGTGAACAGTGAAGGTTGCATACGTTAATTATGTCAGCAGAACCATACAAAGTCCGCTTCTTATGAAATACCCTTATATCAATAATATTTCGAAAGAATGTCAGATAAAAAGGAAATTCACGCACTAAATCGGTTATACCGCGTCCATAAATGAGATCTACCATGTTTTTTATCTCCTAAATATAATAATTAAAGGTATTGTATGCATGATATCGTACAGAAAAGACGATTGTTTGAAGGAGTCACCTTCGGGTAACGGCTCAAAATCCTATTTCGGAAGTAATGGGCCTATTACAGTAGTCTCAACGATAATTGGAAATGCCGGAAAATCAAGAATTATATTGAGATGATCTATAATGAAGCAAGATTTGTTAAATGTTGCTGTCATTATTAAACTAGAACCTGATTTTTCTGAAGGTAATGT
>DASUMD010000182.1:0-3730 GCA_036277875.1 Nitrososphaeraceae archaeon | reverse complement strand
ATGTTTTTGGCTTATTAAAGCTACTATCAAACAAGTTTAAAAGAACAATAATTATGGTGACTCACAATCATGATCTAGCAGCAAACACCGATAGATCTATACATATCAAAGATGGAAGAATCCAAAAAGAAGTAAAAAATTCTGGGATTTGAATATGTTCTTTAATAAGGATTATAATTACAATTATGATGATGGGCTAAATATTTTTCTCTCGCTATCCTGTATATGTTTATTGCTAACCGGTAGTATTCTAGGCCAATATACTACAATATTTTCTGTGTTTGCGAAGTCAAATGACGGAGAGGATAACAAAAAGAAAGAAGTTACCTCCCAGAGTAATAAAAAAGAAAAATCAACTGGTGATGAGAAGTCACGGAAGGTTGGCAAGGATTCTTCAGACAACTCAGATGAACAAGACAGACCAAAGAAAGATGAACTACCAAAGGAACAAGAAAAGCCATCAGAACAAGAACCACCAGAACAAGAGTCACAGCCCCCTGTCATTATTACAAATACCGTTACTGCTCCTGCTGTCAGTTCCCCTAGCAGCGATGAAGTTGATGAAGATGATGAAGATGATAATGAAGGTCCCACAAAATTCGCCTTTATTGACTCTTTTTTCACTGATCAAACTGCTCAGGGATCGGTGGTTGCCGAAACCTCTTCGGATACTTCAGCAGCACAAGACATACCCCCAGTAACAAAGCAAGAAGTAGGAGCAGGAGAAGGTGATTCCATACTGGCTATTGTCCTAATCAACAGAGGATTTTCCGATGTGACGAGCATAAGGGCATCACTTGATTTCCCGTCTGGGTTTACTGCGAACGTATCTCCAAAGAATATCGATAATGATACTGCGCTAGCTAGCTATAATGGTCTTGTTGATGCAGGTCAAACATTTACACTATACTTTCCAGTAACCATATCAAAGGATACTCAAGTAGGAAAAGAATACACCGGTTCCCTCAATATAGATTACTTTAATGTTGCCGAAAAGGATGAAGAAAATATGAGAGATAGATCGATAAAAGTTCCCTTTAAACTCAGCGGTAAGGTTATTTTAGACGCAATATCATTTTCATCCGCAATGTCCTCTATGTCTGACAATCAGACATTCCAAGATAAGCAATCGACCTCTTC
Organism: Nitrososphaeraceae archaeon; assembly: GCA_036277875.1. Lineage (GTDB taxonomy): Archaea > Thermoproteota > Nitrososphaeria > Nitrososphaerales > Nitrososphaeraceae > TA-21. The sequence goes on along the minus strand of DASUMD010000182.1, from coordinate 2,590 downwards.
AAGTGTGGTTAGTTTACTTCCAGGGGAGCCCAATATAGTAGAAACACTAGTTAAAAATGAAGGATCGGCTGCAGCTACCGGAGTTATTGTCGAAGTATCGGCCAGGAACCAACAGGATCAAATTGATAATAATAATGTGATTCCTACGACTAGTAATAACGGTAATGACTCCATAACCACTGTACAACAATCTACAGTAATTCCATTAGTAAGTGCAGGAACTACAACATTTAATGTGGGAACAATCCCAGCGGGTGAAAGCGTACAAATAAATCCTGTGATATTCGCTAGCAATTCCGTAGGCAGTATACTCGAAAATATAGATCTTAAGATATCATATAATAATGCATATGGTTACAAAAAGACATTAGACAAATCAATGGGGGTTCATATCTTACCGTCCTCTCCACAATCTGGTTTAACTCTTTCATCTACCGTTACCTCTGAAACGATAAATAACATACGTTCTCTGTCTGAGCACTCTAACCAAAATAATGACGAGAATGACTTGCTTACTAATGGTAACTACGGAGCTAATAATAAGAACCTCACTTATGCAATAACTCAAGTTAGTGGTTATAATTCTAATGATAATACATTTATCCCCAGTCCTGAAAATAATAACACAGATAGGATCGGTATACCTCCAAATAATAATACTGTGTCCCTCGTAGCAGGTAGAGTGGATGAACTGCAGTTTAATATTACTAATACCAATACCAATCCAATCATAGATGCTGTAGTTTCACTTGTTCCAGAGTCCAGCTCAATAAAGATCCTTGGTGATTCAAAATGGAATCTGAATGAAATAGATCCATATACCACAAAACAATTCCTGACAAGAGTTTTTGCTTCAAAATCATTGATTAATAGTCCAGTATCCTTTAAGGTAACGATACAATATATATATGATAATCAAGCCAAGTCTGAGTCTTTTAATCTAGGCGCAAATGTAAAAGGTGATATCACAGTAAATATTACTGATCTTGCTGTTAACTATATAGGTGGAAATCCAAATCTTGTTGGAAATATTTTGAATAAAGGCAATACGTTGGCTTTATTCACAACAATTGAGATATCAAATTCATCATCATCATTATCATCAAGCTTAGCCGAGCAAAGTGAAGGACAATTACCACCATCATCTACACAAGGATCTAAAAATAAGGAAATTCTTGTTCCTGCATCTTCTTTTCCACAATATCTTGGAGATTTAGAAGAAAATTCGCCACTCCCATTTAGTATTCCTTTGGCAATGAATAACAACACTTCTTCTGGAGTTTATCCTGTTTCATTAAAAGTAACATATAGTGATGACCTGAGAAATAGTTACACTGTTATTAATAATGGAACTGTTGAATTTGTTTCTCCTGCCACAACAAGTAATAAGGGGCAAGGCTTTCTTGGTAATTATGATACATTACTAATCATAGTAATATTAGCCATAATAGGAATAATTGCCTTCATAGTTGTTAGAAGATTCAGATCTAAGAATAAGACTGGGATCCAAAATATAGAGCCTGAACACGAGGACGAAAATGGTGGACACGATAATGACAAAGGAAATGATGAAGACATCGAATCACTTCTGGGTGGTGAGGATTCCACTTACAAGGAGAATTTTCAGAAAAAATAATGAAGAGATAACAGAATCATGAATATTAAAGATATTTTTGCATTGTCATTTGATGCATTGAAAGAAAGAAAAACTAAATCCATATTGACCATAATTATGGTAATGGTCGGAAGTAGTTTAATGGTGGCTGTTGGAGGTATTAGCGCAGGATTTGGTGGTTTTTTTAACCAACAGCTAAGTAATCTAGCAGCCAATATCATTTTCATAAATCCAGCCCAGGTGCAGCAAGGTGGAGGAGGACCAGTTGTTGGACCACCACCAACTCCAAAAATTACATTAAATGCGGCAGTTGAAAATAGGCTAAAATCTTTACCATTTGTAGATGATGTAATTCCATCATATCAATCTCAAGTAATCCTGGAATCTCAGGGAGACTCAAAAGAGTATCAAGTTTTCTCTATGGATCCTCAGAAACTAACGGTACTTTCTCCTACACTGGAATTTGTCGAAGGCTCTACAATACGGCAAAATGATCCTTCCGCTATAATTATTTCAAATGATTTGGCCAATCCACCTGGTGAGTCTGCTCCGTTTTTAAAGTTGTTTCAGACCGTTAAGGCTACATACACTTTTGTAGACCCTACAACAGGCAAGAGAGAACAAGAATCAAAAAGTTTCGTTGTAAGAGGAATAATAAAACAAACAGGAAATCCAAATATTGATAATTCAGCTGTAATCGATACCGAAGTTGGCAACGCATTATTTCATAAATCTGGAAAATTTGATTCGTTAATTGTAGTTGCTAGATCAGGAATTTATGTAGATTCAATCGAGCAAGAAATTAGAAAGCTTTATGGTAACGATATTGGAATTACAACTGTTAAGGCTATCATCAAAACAGTGCAAGAGTTTACGGGAGGCATTAGTGCATTTCTTTTAAGCATAGCAATAGTGTCTTTAGTTGTAGGTGCAGTGGGAATTATTACAACACTATATACATCAGTTATAGAAAGA
>DASUMD010000181.1:0-2745 GCA_036277875.1 Nitrososphaeraceae archaeon | reverse complement strand
TTAGTGTAGGTCCAAGATATACTATTGGTTTGCTCATGTTTTAAAAGACTCCCTTCCTCTTTTTCCGATCACAGCCTTTGTGATTTTGAATGTTTCTAACCCAGGTACTATTGTTCTTACTACAGGTATCATTATTTGTGGATTTGTGAGATCAACCACAATTACCTGGTTCAATCCATTTGCATTTAGCCTTGAAAGTATAAGGTTGATATCATCCAAAATATCATCATTTACATAAGATTTTATTTCAGAAAACTTGACAGAGTTTTTTGATTTCATAAATTGCCAAGTCTTTTTTTCGTCACTATTGCTATTTCCGTATGAGATTTTTCGGAGATCGTCCCTGGCGCCCTGAATATTTGCAGCTCGTGTTTGTGAAACTTCTGTAATTGCTCTCAATAATGCAATTCTTGCATCTGGATGAGTTCCATGTCCCTCAGCAAGATATCCATAATTTTCTGTGATCCATTCAATACTACTTGCATTAAAAGTTGGTATTCCTATAGGAGAGGTAATATCCTTGATTATGAGCGGGATGTTAGAGTCATTAAATTTTCCTACCATATTTGAAACAGGTTTGAAATCAATATTTGAAATATCGACATCAGGATATTTGGTATCATCATCCACAAATTCGGTACTAGGAATAGGATCGGTAATTACTCCATTGTCAGATAAATATTTAGTCATTGTTCTGAGTGTATTGTATGGCAGAGCACTTGCATTTAATTCCGCGAGGCTTGTTGCATCTCTTTCAATAACCTCACAGAGCGAATGGCATATTGCTTCTTCTAAAACGTTGCCAGAGGCAAGACCGTTAGTATGATGATATGCAAATGGATTTACGGCAGGCGGTTTGGGAGAATATCTAAAAAGAGCCAGTGGGGCGGGCACCATCATCTGTATATTATTTATCAAATCATATCCAGTTAGAAAATCCATAATCATATCTTCATCATATTCAAACAACATTGGTTCAACTACATTAGAAGGATGTAGTGCCTTTGAAACCTTTGAAACTTCTTTATAGGATGTTTGAATCATCCTGTTTTGATTGGCAGAGGGCAATGAACAATATCTTTCAATGCTTTCCATTAACGCACTTGCCTTTGCATCTAATTTTGTAGGTCCTTTTCCACTATAAACCCAAATGTAATCTTCGGTTCCTGGCAGAACGGCAGAAAAATTGGGTATGCGAAGAATGTCCATATCTGTAATGTCTGCAAGTCTTGTTACTCCAATATTGCTTGAAACAGGAAGTATAGTATCAAGGGTTTCCTGTACGCTTTTCGTTCTTGTTGATACTTTTCCCTTCAATTTCTTCTGGCTTTTGAGCAATATTGGCTCAAGTTCCATAGAAGATTGAATAATTTGGTATCAATATCAATTTTTCTAAAATTTGATATAGGTGTAAAAGATAAAACTCGATAGATTGCAATATAGCGACAGCGACTTGAAAGCAATAAATGATATAGTTCGTATGGCTCATACTGACCCTGAGTTTAGAATAAAGCTCTTCAAAAATCCGAATATAATTTTAAATCAATTTAATATCACTGATAAAGCAAAATCATTGATTCTGAATTTTTTTAATGAAATTAAGAATTAATCAGCAAATCAATTTCCCTTCATCGTTCATGCATACCTAACTCTGGAGGCAAAAAATGGATTACAATTTATAGAGTAGGTAGATGTACCCCGTTTCTGACCCACACCTAGTCATTGATAGCCATACATTCAAATGTACATCTCGTAGTGCACTCTCTACCGGGGCTACTTGGTCAATTTAGCAATTGACCAAGTAATAATATCATTACTTCGTGTCATTATAAATATTCTGGTCAAATACCTAATAATTTCGTGAGATCTAACTCGAATGCGGCAACGGGCATTTTTATTTTAAAACTATCTATTAGTAAAGGGGAAATTTCTCCTATTTGTCCAATGATGTTCCCCTTGTGGATTATATCGGCATTCCTCCCCCTAACGAACCGTAAATTTTCTGACTGTTTTGTTTCAAATTTGGCATTAAAGCAAATTTCCATAAGTGTCTGTAGAACTGCTTTAATTTCGCTGAATGTTACTCCATTAAAAGCATTTACGCAACACAAACTCCACTTTTCAAAATTTTCTTTTTCTGGCTTGAAAATTGGTCCTATTTCAAACAGTCTTTGTGGATATTCTTCATGGATATTTTTCGATAACGAAAATAGTAAAGATGGTAAGAGTGATTGCCTCAATATATCATGTTCATCACTCTTTGAGTTATTTACTGTAAAAAAATTAGGCTTATCTAGATTCATTTTTTTGAAATGAATATCTTTATTACTTAAAATGAAGTTTATGTTTTCAATTAATCCCATGCCAACCATTGCCTGTCGAATCTTGTCAAAAAAATAATTTTGCCTGCTCTTGTTACCATAAAGTCTATATTCTGGCAAAGAAGGTTCCATATTATACAGTCCATATCCGATTGCCACTTCTTCAACAATATCAATGGGACCGAAAATATCGATTCTATAATTTGGAATCACACAATTAATGGTACCTGAGTCTACAACTGTTGCATCCAATCTGCTTTTGCGGAGGCAATTTATGACATCCTCATTTGATAATGATAGACCAAGAACCTTGTTGATGTAATCTGTTTTGACGTTCGGTAAGGTGGTATTCAAGTTTGCGTTGAAGGAATTGCGAGTACTACCTTGTTGCCTAACCACGGTCTCTAACTTGAATCCAATGTCA
>DASUMD010000180.1:0-4725 GCA_036277875.1 Nitrososphaeraceae archaeon | reverse complement strand
AATGGGCAGCAAAGCATGAATTGATATCCACCGACCAAGAAAGAGATGAATGGTCCAGTATTTTACCTATGACAATATCATTTGCTCGGGGGAAATAAATCCCAGATAGTGGAATTACTTTGGCACCGTCCTTGGATGATTCTGTAATTCCAATGCGAGTTGCCACAATTGAATTTCCAATCTTAAATACATTAACCAACGGTCTCAAATTACCTTCAGCCACAATATCGCCAGGAATAACGTATTTTCTTTTAACTTCCTGCATAGAGTAATCCTCCTAAATTAGAATTCAAAAATCTTTTATTCATAACTCTTCCTTTTTGGGAAGTTAGAACAGACTTATATTTTAAGTGTGGCCAACATAGGTCATTCTTATTTTTCTGTGACCTGAGCTGAGCCCTTAGTAGCAGTACCAATCCGATCTAGAAACGAGCTCTTCATTCCTGCGTTGAGGTTAAGCACGACTTGTAGTGATCCATCCGAAAGCCATTGTTCTGATTTAATTTCACCAATACTCTTGAATACACTGAATGATTGGCCGGAAAATTGAGCCGGCACAGTTACATTCAATTCCAATATTTCCGACTTTAGGGGTAATACTTTTCTCAACGGTTCGATGATATTCTTGATTTGGTCATCTAGCCGCTTAAACGGATCAACCGCCAATCGGGCTTCATCAAGGACGGCGTTAATCCTTGAGACCGGATGTGGCATGTGAGTCTTTGGATCAACAAAATTCTTGTTTATATACTCAACAATCTGTCTTTTCTTTTCTTCAATCATCTTTCTGCGCTGATCTGTATTCATGTTCAAATCGCCTCTGGCCATAATTTGTTTTGCTATTTCTAATTGATCCGTCGTCTTAAATTGCTTCATTAGCTTCTCAGTTGAGCTTCGAGTGCCTTTATTAGCATCTGAATATATTTCATCTGAGATCATAATATTTGAAATATCCATTTTTTTACCAAGCTTATATTCAAGAGCTGGATCCGGTTTCACCAAAATTTCAAATTTTTCATTTCCTGCGCTTAATCTGACTATTGTAAATTTATCAACCATGTTACTCTTAATATTTGAAAATATATAAGCCTACAATCAAGAGACTAACGTCTTAACTACTTTGAAGAAATAAAAAAGGAAAAAAGAAAGTAGAGGTTCTTATTCGCTTACGTAAGCTCGTTCTCCGTGTTGGGTCAAGTCGAGTCCTATTTCTTCTTCTTTTGGAGTAACTCTTATGCCTCCAGGCCAAACTTTGTCCATTACTTTGATGATTACCGCGGTCAGACCCATTGCCCATGCCATAGCCGCAAATGCACCTACGGCATTTTCCAATAACTGAGCTGGATTGCCAAAAACCAATCCGTCGTCTCCCCAAGGGGTAAATCTCTTTTCTGCAAACAATCCAGTGCATAAAGCTCCTACAAGCCCGCCTATTCCGTGTACACCCCAAGTGTCTAGCGCATCGTCCCACTTTCTACTGTTCTTGAACATAACTGCTGCATAGCATGCGATTGAGGCAATTATGCCGATTACAAGTGCGGACATTGGCGAGACAAATCCTGAAGCCGGCGTAATGGCTACAAGCCCTGCTACAGCACCAGAAGCAGCCCCGATTGTAGATGCCCGGCCCGTATGCGCCCAAGAAAGCAATGCCCAAGTAACAACCGCCATACCCGTAGCGACCTGTGTTGCAACAAATGCACTGGTTGCATTAGTAGCAGCTGCACCGGCTGAACCAGCATTGAATCCAAACCATCCAAACCACAGTAACGCTGCTCCTAAAACCACCAGTGAAATGTTGTGTGGTTCCATGGGAACTTTGCCATATCCTATCCTCCTTCCTAGCATTAATGCTATGACCAGTCCGGACCATCCGGAGGTGATATGAATGACTGTTCCACCTGCAAAGTCAAGAGACCCAAAAGCCCCTGTCCATCCAAAACCTGAATATCCTGGATTCGCTCCATAGTTGTCTGGTCCTGAAATTGACCATGTCCAGTGTGCAGCAAAATCATAAACGAATGTTGACCAAAGTATGATGAAAATAATGAATGCACTATATTTCATTCTTTCAGCAACGGACGCTACGATAAGTGCAGGAGTGATAATGGCGAACATCATCTGGAATATCATGTAAGTTTGATGTGGAATAGTAGTTCCAGTTATTCCCCCGTATGCAATTGAAGGAACATCATGAAGTACGTTTTCTAGCCCAGCCCAATCCAGCGTTCCTATAAATCCATAGCCGCCTGCGTCTGGACCAAAGGCTAAGCTATATCCCCATAACACCCATTGTACAGCAATTATTCCGGTAGTGAGAAACACCATATGCAATGTGTTTACAGAATTTTTTTGTCTTGACAGCCCGGCATAAAATATAGCCAAACCACCAGGAGTCATAATAAGCACAAGCGCCGAAGCTGTTAGCATCCATGCGTTGTCACCTGAATCTATCTCACAAGGGATCAAATCCCCCTCAGCAGTTAAATTGTAATTTCCATTGGCATCGGTTGCAAAGCAATGATATTTTGCAGCAGGGTCATCAGGTTTGTAAGCAGAAGCACTCATCAGGTATGTTGATGTAACAGTGAGTGTTGTCAAAATTCCAACTAACATAAAGATAGTGAGGTTCTTCCTAAACATTATTCACCAATATTTTAGAGAAGTATAAAAAATATAGCAATATAATATGAAATTCTAATGATTTTATTTTAATATCATGCTCAAATTCATTAATCATAAGATCTAAAAATTATGATAATATTATAATATGTGAATTAATATGTTTTTCATCTCATATTGAGCGAGAAAACTAAAGCCTGCAAAGACCAAACCAACCGTACTACTACACAATTATCAGGTCTACATCATTATTATTGGCGAAAGAATCCTATTCACTATTACAGAGATATCGCGTATTAGTTCCCTGTAATCTCTCTTGTAGATTTTGTCGCATCTAAATTTGAAATCTTGCGAAAATATTAACGAAGAATATTTGATTTAAACACCCTAAAAGCGATGAATATGGTTGTTACTATGTAACAGAAATAGTAGGTAAAACTCTCTTTACTAACAAGAGTATCACCGTATCTCACTATTTTAGTATCTTACCAGTCCTCAGAAATTACAAAACTAGGCTATTAAATAGGCATCGATGGTATTCATAAACGCAGTAACAATAATTCATCCAACTCTTCTTCGATTAATCATTCATAGCAGATAAAAATAGATTATGGAGGCGCTCAAATCTGCAAAATCCTTCAACTTTACGATTTTTTTAATTCCAGTACAGAATAGGTTATATCTTATATTTGAATTAATAATAATAATAAAGTCTTAGGCAAGGTCTAATCCTCTGGAATTGCTGAATATGGTTTTTGTAGTTATTCTACTATTATGGATTTGTTTTATATCCACAAAATATTAATTGTCCAAATCTATTTATCTTGACACGAGTAATCATTAGTGATGAGCAGATTCTTTAGAGCTAAAGATAAGAATAATAATTCTAATAAATCAGAAGTAACTAAAAGCACAGATCATCTCGACTTTCAAGTGCGTGATCTATATAAGAAGGGTGTAAACCATATGTCGAACGACAAATTGAGTGATGCGATTCGTAGTTTTGAATTAGCTCTAAGATTAGACCCACAGTATGTTGAAGCCTGGATTAAGAAGGGATACGCCCACTTTCATTTACAAGATTATTCCTTTGCTATTTCATCTTACGACATGGCATTGAACATAGATCCCGATAATTATGAAGCTTGGAACTTAAAGGGACTTGCGTATTATAAAATGAATAACTATACCAAAGCTATAGAATGTTGCACCAAAGCATTGGATGCAAATCCGAGTGATGGTCTGGTTTGGTACAACTATGCATGTTATCTCACCCTAGATGGCAAGGTGGACGATGGAATGGAAGCTTTGAAAAGGGCAATAGAGATAGACATTTCACATGCAAAAAAAGCTGTGCGGGATAAAGATTTTGAAAATGCCCGAGTAGAAGAAGGATTCATGAGGATAATTGAAGTAGTCGTGCTCGAATCATTGCGACAGGGATATGATTACCCGGGAAAAATTGTTTGGGCAACGGGTATGGATAAACAAGATGTTGAAGATGCTATGATGAGATTAAGTATGAAGGGATTGGTGACCATAAAAGAAAGGAAATCATATCTTGGCAAAGAAGTGTCTTACGAACTTTCAAGAGACATCTCAGACAAGCTTGGAGAAGTAAAAAGATCTGGATTTCTAAAGTCCAAAGAATATTCAGCACCAATTCAGGAATTAAAGGACATTATAGAAATATTAGATAAATCAATAGAATCTGTCAAGAATGGGGACTTAAATCAGACAACTGATTCATTTGAGCAATTGACAAACCCAACCAAACATGGAAATGCAATGATTGAACAATTTTTTGATCAGCATCGTGATTTGAGATTATATCAGGCTAGACTGAAAGATAAGGGCCAAGAGTATCTCGATTCACACAAGTCAGAATTGACTAGTTTGCTAGAAAGTATTATTGAAAAAGTAAGAAGTGGTCCCTTATCTAGAACAATATAGGATCATAAGGATTTTACATGTTTACATTTCGAAATTGATGTATGAAAGTGTATTCAAATTCTAATTTGTTTTTGACTTGTCTATTTTCTTTAGAATTTCTCTAAAAGTATCCATATTAGATTCGAGATAATTTGAAACAAAATACATTAT
>DASUMD010000179.1:0-4964 GCA_036277875.1 Nitrososphaeraceae archaeon | reverse complement strand
TGTTATTGTCGTTAGCACTTTTTTCATTTTTCTAATATCCATGTAAATAGATTTTAATTCCTCCTCGGTTGATGCGGATATTCTGGCAACAATATCATATACACCGGATACCGGTGAAACTTCCTGAACACCATCAATTTTTTCCAGCTCTTCAACTACTTTTTCTGACGCAGCTAGATCACAACAGATCAATACATATGCATAAACCATGGATATAGTATAATATTATAGGGTTTAAATAAATACAACACCTGTAAGGTATATCACTAGTGATACGGATTAAATTATTCTATCTGGTTGAGATTAGGCTTCTAAACCTATTTCTTTATAAATCAAAATTTAAGTAGGCACAATAATGATGTCTATAGGCCTCAATAGTAGAATTATGACGTGCAATTGATAATTATTGATTACTTTATCTAGAATTAGTTGAGATATTTTATAAAAGATTGGAATGTAAATATCTACTAAACTATGACAAATGGAACTATGGAAGGAAAGCACAAAAGATTAATTGAAGAAATGAATGCGATAGAAGTTCGGAAAATTATAAATGAAAAAACCGTTGCGATTCTAGTGTTTGGAGCTTGTGAAAACCATGGAGATCATATGCCATTCGGATCAGATTTTATCTTCCCTGCCGAAATTGCAAAAAGGGTTGCTACTAACATTAGTAATGTTATTGTTCTTCCTGCGATTCCGTATGGAGTCAGTTTGCATCACGATAAATTTCAAATGACTATGAGTATTAATCCTGAAACTATGATAGGCATAATTTCTGATCTTCTTTCAAGTCTTAATCAGAATCAGATAAGCCGCGTTCTCATAATAAACGGCCATGATGGAAATATTGGTCCGATAGAAATTGCAGCCAGATCTATCAAAAACAAACATCCTGAGATGACAATTGCATGTTTGGAATCTTGGTGGGTTTTAGTAGGCCAGTTAAAGAAAGATCTGTTTGAAGTTTGGAATGGACTTGGTCATGGTGGTGAAGCAGAAACTACTGCAGTTCTTGCAGTTCGTCCAGACTTGGTAAACTTGGCCACTGCTCCAAAGGATGTTATTCCTAAATTACCTGAGAATATTAGAATATTTTGGAAATTTGACGAATTAACTTCTACTGGAGCGACTGGTGCTCCTCAAAAGGCGAATATCAGAAAGGGCAACGAAATACTACGTACCCTAGAGGATATCTTGATTTCATTCATAAAAGAAATGGAATCACTAGATTGGAAATATGGTTTGTATTTGAAATAGTGGTTTTCTTCGACCCATAGTTCATGCCTGATTGAATATAAATTATTATTGTCATCAGTATTGTCATCAATTCATTTTTCTTATTTTTGATTCTTGAATCAAAGATTACTTTAATGTATACAAAGAGAAATCACATTCTTCACAAAGATAATAGAGTCTGTCAAAGTCCGAGCATAAAGTCATGACATTATAGCATCTTGGACATCCTATTTCATGTTCAATAGTGTCGCTAACTGTTGTTTCCTCTTCATGTTGATTTCCGATTCCTACAAGATATTGTGATTCCAATTTTACTTTATTCATTCGCTTATTTCTCATTGATACTTTGTGTGAAGACACTTGTGAAAGTTCAAAATTATGATTTATAAGATATGTATAACTTGATAGAGAGGGGGGAGGATGAAGATGAATTACCTTCCAGTACCCAGACGCTATAAACATGAGTAATCTGGATTATCCAATTCACAATGGGCAAAATAAAATATAATTGGGCCCATAATTGGATACATTTGACACTTAGAGATGACGCGATTAACCTTCATAGAATGTTGAAGGGAAAAATCGAAATACGAAGTAGGGTTTCATTAGACAATGCATCTGAAGAAAGGGGGACACTAGGACTAATTTATACTCCTGGAGTAGCATATGTTGCCTTAGAGATAAGTAATCACAAAAAATTAGCATATGATTACACGTCAAAATGGAATAATGTAGCAATAATATGTGATGGAACGAGAGTTCTAGGATTGGGCAATATTGGTCCAGAAGGTGCCCTGCCCATAATGGAGGGAAAGTCTGTCTTATTCAAAGCACTAGGAGACATTAATGCAATTCCATTATGCATTAACACTCAAGATAAGGAAGAAATAATCAGATTTGTTAAATTAATACAACCTAATTTTGGCGCTATAAATATAGAGGATATCGAATCACCGAAAGTGCTAGAAATTGTTGAAAGACTGAGTAAGGAAGTATCAATACCTGTTTTCCATGATGATCAACATGGTACTGCAATAATCACTCTTGCCGCGCTGATAAATGCTCTCAAGTTAGTAAAAAAAGAACTTAGTAAGGTACGTGTTGTAATATCAGGTTCTGGCTCAGCCGGATATGGAATATTCAAGATCTTACAAACGGCAGGATGTAAAGACATTATTGTTACTGATACTAAAGGTGCAATATTTGATGGAAGAGTGGATATTGATTATCAGAACCCATACAAAAAAGACATAGCCAATAACACAAATGCTGGAAAATTAAATGGGACTCTACCGGAAGTAATTAGTAACTCAGATGTATTTATCGGGGTGTCTGGAAAAGCTGGTATTTTAAATAAGCAAATGATAGAATCCATGAATAAAGATGCGATAGTATTTGCCTTAAGTAATCCGGATCCTGAAATAATCCCTAGTTTTGCGCTAAAGTATGGTGCAAAAATTGTTGCAACAGGTAGATCGGATTTTCCTAATCAAATTAATAATGCAGTAGTATTTCCGTCAGTTTTCAGAGCGTTGCTGGACCTTCGAGCCAATAATCTAAGTGAGTTTATGCTTGTATCTGTGGCGCATGCTATCGCGAGTATAGTCGAGGATATTCACCTTAGAAATGATTACATAATTCCAAAAGTTGATGACCCCAGAATACTTCCCATTGTTACAAAAACCATTAAGAAAGTCCTTGGCAGACATATTAAGAACAAAGTTGATTCTAAATCCCGTACAAAAAATTAGTTTCGTTTAATAACATAATATTACTTATTTGAAGTATCATCCAGCTTCTGTATCAGCATATCTGCATTGTTCCAATTATTTAATTCAGTGTTATTCCAGTCTTCAAAATGAATTACTTTAGAGAGTATCGTTCTTTTCAACCAACCAACCCTTTCCAAATCTGGTCTAACTTCAAATTTATTTACATATCCCAAGCAAAGATATGCAATCGGTTTAACATGATTGGGTATCGCTAAAATCTTGCGTAAATCTTCAATTGAGAGTATACTTACCCACCCCACTCCAATTCCTTCAGCCCTTGCTGCTAACCACAAGTTCTGTATGGCACAACAAACACTATATTCACCCGTTTCTGGTATTGATGTTCTTCCTAAAATAAATGGCCCAAACTTTTCAGGATCATATGTGACACAAATATTAATATCAGATTCTAGAATTCCCTCTAATTTTAGCCTGACATATTTATCTTGTCTATCTGAATCATTATCAAGTAATGAAATAGATTTTTCTCGTTCCTGTGTAAAGGAATCTTTGACTTTTAATTTTGTGGTCTTATTCTTTATTAATATAAAATCCCAGGGTTGTGAGAAACCCACAGATGGAGCATGATGAGCTGCATTCAAAACTTTAACAAGGATATCATCTGGAATTTTTTTATCAATAAAATGAGATCTGACATCTCTTCTTGAAAAAACGGCCTTGTATAGGCCCTCTTTTTCAGTCATTGTAAAAGAATCAAGATCGGTACACATTTTCTGTTGTCAGATCTTGGCTATGATTGTATGTTTCGTAATAATAACAGACATCCCATGTTGGATGTGACATGAAAATATGTTCATGACAGTCATCATTACCTTATTAACAAAACTGCACATGGCGAGTGATGTACAATCTTGCCTGAGACGCTGCCTAGTATTAGTTCCTTAAACTTTCCCATACCTCTACTTCCCATGATTAGAAGGTCAAATTTCTCTTTTTTGCTATGATCCAAAATTACGGAGGCAGGATTTCCCTGAAGAAGGAGAGTCTTTATAGTTAATCCTTTTTGAGTAGCAATCTCTGAACACTTTGATAGTATATCTTGATTTTCCTTTTTGTAGGCTTCTAGCAATTCACTTAACAGTTTCTCTGATCCAATATGAGTTATTGGAAGTTGTTCCATTACGTGAAGTACAGTAACATTTGAACTTAATTTTTCTGAAAGGAGTAATGCTGCATCTAAGGCTCTGTAGGAATTATCCGATCCATCAACAGGTACTAGTATATTTGTAAACAATAAAGATTATTATTTTGGTTGCGTCTAATATATTTAACATCTATTGCCAATCTAATTTCAGTTTTAAAATTAAATCTCCTATACCATAGGTTGGTAAATTAACCATAAGTCCGGACAATATAAAGAAAGAAAAAAATGAGAAAACTTGGGCTACTTGTGGATCCTAACTATCAATAGGCGTAATCTGAGTCTTCAAAGCATCTAAGTACTTCATAGTCTGCTAGATTATTTGAAAGGTCCTGTCTATTTTCTATGCACCCTTGTGTTTCAATATCTTCTTGTTTGAAGATTTTCGAATCCTTGAATTCGTTCCAATCCATATCGTCGTCGTTATCCTTACCATTGTCAATATCCTTTACAAGTTCCTCCATAGTGTCATCATCATCCCAGATATCGGCATATACTTGGTCACTTGTTGCAACAAATAGGGATCCAAACATTAGGATCAACAATGAAGACAATAAAAAGATGTTTTTCATTGGTTGTTTCTTGTTCATTGGTTCTATGGGTTCATTCATCATAAATAAGTTAATACACTATAGTAATTTCATATAATGGCATTTTGAATATAAATATCATATATATACAGTGCCTTGATATAATTTATTTAATTTAATTGTTACTTTATTGAAAAATCCTCTATAGGCGGTTATCTATTTCTATAGAAAATTATATCCGTTGTCACGAAAATCTCAAAT
>DASUMD010000178.1:0-6270 GCA_036277875.1 Nitrososphaeraceae archaeon | reverse complement strand
CATCGCAAGACGAATTTGGAATCAAGATGGATACCTTAATAGAGTTGTTAGAGACGAAAGGGATCTTAAGTAAAAGAGAATTTGAAAGAATATCCAATATGAAATTGCATGAGATTTCAAAAGCTAGGGCTTTTGAGGATCTGGATGAAGAGATTTGATCATAACAATTTGGCCACCATGTTTGAATCATGATTCTGTGAAGAGCTTATCTTGATGTTGAATGGCCTCCAGAATGATATTATTATTTGACACCCTTCGTGATAACAAAGCAAGCAAATAGAGATCTGTATTTAATTTGTATTAAACAGCCTTCATTCTCTTAAAAGAGAAGATTCCAATCAGAGTAATAATGAAAGTAAACATTAATAGAATCACAACATCAAGTTCGAAAGAGTACGTTCCTAAATGTAATATACTATTTCTTAATGCGTCTACTGAATATGTAGCTGGATCCACAAGGGTAATGAACTTTAGCCAGGCAGGTAAATTATCTATCGGGAAAAGCGCTCCACTTAAAAAAAACAATGGAAACACAACAAAACTAACAATTAATTGAAATCCTTCCAAACTCTCAATGTAACTCCCAAATGTCAGACCCAGTGACGTCAGACAAAATGAAAGGATCAATACAATTGATATTATTTGGAGTAATGTTAGTGCGTCGTAATTAATCCCCAACGCAATCCCAATCGCCAGAATTATGGTGACTTGAAAAAGTGAAGTTGTCATACCACCAAAAGTTTTACCAATAAAAACTGTCGTTCTGCTTGCCGGCGCAACCATTACACTTTTAAGAAAATCAAATTTTCTGTCCCAGATGATATATGAACCGAAAAAAACTGATGTAAAAATGACTGACATACAAATAATTCCAGGAAAAATGAACTTTTCATAATCTGTTCCTATTTGCAGATTGGTTGACCCAAGGCCAGAACCGATGACAAATAACCATAACAAGGGAGTAAAAGTAGAAGCGATAAGTCTACTTCTCTCACGTAGAAATACCTTAATTTCCCTAAGCCATAATGCATAGAGTTGTCCTAATACTATTTTTGAATTATGTTTTTTTGTACTGAGCATATCTTTGCATGAATCCTCCTTCTGGACTATCTCCGGATAAGGAATCTCCTGAAAGTTTCAAGAACACGTCGTTCAAAGTTGGCTTTTTGTATTCTATAGTTTGAATACCTTCTAAATCTTTTATTAACTTATGCATGTTTGAATTTACCTCATCCATATAAATAATTACGGAATTTCCATTTTGTTCCACCTTGTGAACAAAATGGAAATGGGTAAAATCTCTGATTGAAGGAATTCCATCATTAAAGGTTATTTTTACAATGTCTCCTCCAAGTTCCTGTTTTAATTTTGACGGTGAATCCAGAGCAATTATTTTTCCGCTGCTTATAAAACCAATTCTATCACATAACATATCGGCCTCCTCCATGTAATGTGTAGTCAATATGATGGTTACTTTTTCCTCTTTTACTATTTTCTTGATGTATCTCCACATAGTCTCCCTACTCTGAGGGTCTAAACCCAATGTAGGTTCGTCCAAGAAGAAAACCTTAGGATGGTGTAAGAGGCCCCGTGCTATTTCCAATCTTCTTCTCATACCACCAGAGTATTTCTTTACCTGATCATTTTTTCTATCTTCTAATCCGACTAATTCTAGTACCTCCGAAATTCTCTTCTCTCTTATTTTTCCAGGTATCCCATAGAGTAACGAATGTACTTTAAGATTTTCATATCCTGTAAGGATATCATCACTACTTGGTGCTTGAAAAACGACACCAATGCTTTCCCTTACTTTAGTTGCATCTCGCAAAACATCAAAACCATTCACTATAGCTCCTCCCTGTGTTGGCTTTAGCAGGGTAGCTAGTATATGAATAAGAGTGGTCTTTCCTGCGCCGTTAGGACCCAATAGTCCAAATATTTCATTCTCATTCACTTCAAAACTCAAACCATTTAACGCATTGAAATCTGAGTATCTCTTGACAAGATTTTTTACAATTATCAAGTGATCTAAAATGTTTGGGGCCCCATTAAAATATCCTTGGTAATGCTTCTTGTGCTTTGACAGGTGATCTTAGCCATGTGTGGCATCATTACTTGTATGAAAGCGGGGCTGTCAACTCTTCAAGGCAGATGATTACTTCTTTCAATGGAATATCATGAGTCTTTCACACAATCAGCGTTTGCTCTGGACCTCTCCCTTTCTGGCAACGCCGTAGATCCTTAAAAGTATAAGACTGTCTATAGTAAATTTTTTATCCTGAAATTGTGCACGATATTTATCTAATAACCTTGCTGGTACCACATAGGTTCCAACTATCTCATCACTATTTTGAGACACATCAGTAGTAACATTGTGTTGATTATCTGACATTCCGGTTATCATACCGCTCACAATAAAATCTGGTGCCTCTTTACTTACACGAGATTCCCAATATTGGTAATCACCTGTTTCATTTAATCTAAGGTTTCATTTAAAAGTTGATATATCATATTAACAATTTACAGTTGGAAAAATTTGATAACGTGTACTTTTCAATATTAATTCTCAATAATTATTTCGATGTACTTTTGAAAGATCTTCATTTTCATAACCCTTCAATAGATTGTTGTATAGATAACTGTCTATTGACTGTGCAAATCAAACATTAATAGTTAATCTTAATACCCGGAATTTGGTGATTACTATCGTGATTTTTAAAAGGAAAAAGGATGTAACCGAAGCAAGAAGAAAAATAGTTTTAACAAAAGAGATTACAAATAGTATCATAACCTATGCAAAATCATGGCACCCCAATGAGGGAATATTGATCTTGCAGGGTAAGAAAGAAAAAAATGTGATCAGGATAACAGGATTGATTATTCCACCGTTTTCGACGCATGGACCTTACTATTCAGGCTTTCCGGTATATCAACTCCCATTTGATTTATCATATATTGGAACAATTCATTCACATCCTAGTGGATCCAATCATCCATCACTAGAAGATTTGAATCATTTTTTTGGTTTAGTGTCATTAATAATTTGTTATCCATACGATGTTCAAAACATTGGGGCTTTTGATCGTAATGGAAATAGAATGGATCTTGAAACAGAGTATATCTATTGACATTTTTTACATCATATTGAAAAATCTAGCAGATCCATTTTCGAATTAGAAAAATAGGTTGGTGATGTTGAAGAAGGTAAAGTAAGATACTGTGAGCATTGTGAAAATTATGGGTTCAAGAATAAACCAGGTCCTAGAATATTACAGAAGGGATGGCAGAAGGCACCAGATTATGATCAGTTTCTTTCCTGTTATGATTATTGTAACACCTTTCCAACATATACGGCCAAATTTGAAAGTAAAATAAAAGAATTTGTTGAAACTACAGACAACCCTTTTGATTTGGGTACAGGAAATTTAAGTACAGATAATAGAGCAGATCAGCTAAGAAAGAATAAAGGCGGAACCAGACTTAAAAGATTCGAACTAAATGAAAAGATAGATAAAGACACAGCAAGTAAGAAAGGCATTGTAAATATTTTATATGATTCTACATAACCCGGTTATGTATTAAACTTATGAAACAAATATAGAGATATTTTATATTGCGTTAAAAAATATTATATCCATGATGCTGGAAAAATTGAGGGATAAGGCCTTCTTTCAAAATACTATTGATGTCTGGATAGCGTATTGTGAAGAAAGTGGAATTGATTGGTACAATATTGAAGGATATCGTAGCTTCATAAGTTATTTAAACTTGAAGGGACTGAAAATGCAGAAATTTCCTCTTTGTATCAAGGAATCAGGCGGGCTTTATGAAAGGGGGAAAGATAAGGCCAAATTTCTAGAGGAATTATCCCATTTTTCAGACAATGATTCTTCTGCCTATACTTTGAAGTTGAGCAGTGAGGTAATCGATAAAATCCGTAGTTACAATTTATCAGGAAAACTATAATCAAATAGTCTCCTAGCCATAATCTTCTGGTTTCATCAAAAATCCCGAAGTGTGTATCCAGATAATATTCTAATCATCATGCTGAACATGTGAATACTTTTTTTGAATCTTCATGCGTAGTTTTGTGAAATTTGGATTTATGTAATAATTAAGGTGAAAATTATCATTTTTGCACTTTAAAGTTTGTGTCAGTACCGGACGAGAGATATCCGGGTGCACTAGCATTCACACTAACCACAAAATTTCCAACATTTGCATTCTTTGGTATATTTAATGTTAATTTGATAGAGTCATCATTTGCTGAAAATTCCTTGATGACTTTTTTTGACGGATCCATTATTTGTCCTCTTATTGTAGCATTGTTTATCTTATCATCAGAATTGGCATCAATTAGATCTATTTTTATGACTTGTTCTTCATCTTTAGAAACAGGATTCTTATCTACAAGAGTTTGTATAATAAGATTCCTTGGCTGGAGCTCAACGTTACTTTTACCATTTTGCTCTTCCTCTGCCAAAATCCCATCGTTCAAGTTCGTTTGTCGGTGAGTATTATTACCATCTCTAACAATTATATTAACCTCATCTGTTGAAGTTATCCCCCTATCATCAGTAACAACAAGTTCAAATGTTAATGTAGTGTCAGTTGAAACATTGGGAGCTATAAATGACCATATCATAGTGTTTGCACCGCCTATCGTAATATTGGGATTAGGTATCTGTTTCCAGACGTAAGATAGGATCACACTCTGATTACTCTTACTGTTACTTCCATTGAGTACCACTGATGTACCTTCAGAGACTGTCTGATCGTTGCCTGCGTCAGCTATTAATCGCGTCTCATTTGAAATTGACAAGAATTCATTGGAGTTTTGATTTGCCTCTATTTCCAGGATTGATGGTGGTACAGGACCTATTTGGGTATCGTTATCTAATAATGTATTATTGATATTAGTTCTATAAATCTTTTCGAATTCATCAGTATTAGAAGATCCTGATTTCGTTTCATTTGATTTAGTCAGTGGCATGGCTAATTCAAAATTTTTACTTGAGAAAACATCGCCCTCTTCTAAGGGATCATTTAATTTTAAGTTTGGTACCATATCTGAAATTTCTGAGCTAAAATTAGATAAATTCTGCCTTGTGTTTGATTTTTCAATACCGTTAATGTTTATCGAATAAAGTTTGGTCAAGTTATCATTGGGTAAATTTAGACAGGATAGAATTGCCATGAGACTATTGGGGCCTTCTATTATTTCATGATATTCAGAATCATAAGTAAATTTCCACATTGAATAATTTTTTTCGTCACTTATTGTAATTACCGGACGCGGAATAGATTGCGTATCATTCCATAAAGCATAAACTGTACATGGTTGGCTTGAGCTATATGCGGCAGTTCCTGTGATGGTCAAATTGCCAACTGGAACCTGACTGTTATTTGTTGGGGAGATGATATTGATAAAATTATTTTCTAATGTGGCATTAGTATGGGTAATTAGGACCATCAATAAGATGGGCAATAGGAATATTACAAGAAGTTTGGTATATTCTTGATGCAATTTGTTATCCTCTAGATCTAAAAAATCTATAAAAGGTCCGGCTGTAATTCATATTAAGTATTAATTAAAAAACAGTAGACAACAACGATTTTGAAAGTATGAGAAAATACGGCCCTCTACAGGAAATTCAATTGCATTTCTACGACTTGGCATTTCATATTCAATGTTGTGGACGAATGGTTAATTTTCCGACAGGTGCGATATACACAAATAATATTGTCCATCAAGATTGAATTTACTAGACGGTTTATTGCTTCATTAACATGAATAATTCAGGATATATTTGGCTACAATTTGTTATTTTAACTTACAAATTTGGAAGATAGTGTGATCGAATTTTTTGCCACTTTGCTATCAATGCATCTGGTCTTATATGTATTGATTCTTTATCTAGTCTGAACTTAGCCAGCGAGACGTACTCATCCATTAAGTCTATACCCATGTATCGTCTAGCGAAATTATGTGCAACCTTAGTAGTTTGTCCGCTACCGTTGAAAGGATCAAGCACTAAATCACCTACGTAAGAATAGAGTTTCATAAGACGATACGGAATCTCTTCTGGAAATGGACAAGGATGTTCGATATATCCTGGAGGAACAGGTGCAATATGCCATATCGAATTTGCAATCTCTTTTGTAAATTCTTCATGCTTTGCGGGAAGAATATCATTTCTGTTTGTTCTTCCACTATTTACATCTCCTTTTCTTAAAACAAGTATGAATTCGTGCATTATATTAGCTCTA
>DASUMD010000177.1:0-2238 GCA_036277875.1 Nitrososphaeraceae archaeon | reverse complement strand
GAACCAAATTTTATTGCATTCCAAATTTGCGGTTCATCTTCTTTGTTGAGATTTATACACTTTGCATAACATCCACCTTCGAAATTAAAAATCCCTTTATCAGACCATCCATGCTCGTCATCCCCTATTAGGTGCCGATCTGGATCTGCAGATAATGTTGTTTTTCCTGTCCCTGATAATCCAAAAAATAAGGCGGTTTCCCCATTCCTTCCCATATTGGCAGAACAATGCATGGGAAATATGCCCCTCTGAGGAAGCAGAAAATTCATCACAGAGAACATTGCCTTCTTTATTTCCCCAGCATACGAGGTGTAACCTATTAGGACCATTCTCTTGGAAAAATTAATGATTATGAATGTGCCACTTTTGGTCCCATCAATTTCAGGAAGTGATGCAAAATCATTAACAAAGAATAGAGTGAATTCAGGTTTATGATTATTAAGATCCTCAGATGTTGGCCGAATAAATATCTGGGATGCAAAAATATTATGCCAGGCATTATCGGTAAAAACCCTTATTGGCAGGCGACTGTCCGGATCTGCTCCCACAAATCCATCAAAAATAAAAAAGTCCTTACCAGATACATGTTGCTTCATCCTTTCAAAGATCTGATCAAACTTTTCTGTAGGTATGGGATGATTCACTTTACCCCAGTCGATAAGGTTATGTGTTACTTCATCATCTACAATGAATTTATCATCAGGTGAGCGACCTGTAAATTTACCAGTCTTGACCGATAATGCACCAGAGTTTGATAATAGTCCTTCATTTCTTTGAATTGCAATTTCAATGAGAGTCGCAATTGGCAGGTTTCGCTCAATTTTTCCAAAATTAATATTCATCTTCTCAAGTTGCAGAAGATAGCTCTTCGGATGACCATTATCTTCCTCATTCATTGATACGATGTTAGGCCCATAATGGGTATTTAATTTATTTCATGTTATAATAACTGCTTGTTCAATAAACAAAGTAAAAATTAAAGCAAATATTGATTGGTGGGAATCACATGATTCTACACCAATCAATACCGTTGTTACATCTATCTCCTCAAATAGACGATATTTATAATTGAACCCCATAGCGTTTAAACTTTATGAAATAAGTGTCATTGAAATACATTCACAAATTCAGATCGTGTCCTTTATAGCTTAAACCATTAGTAAAAAAGTAGCCTTCAATATGTTGTAAATTATTAATTTAATTGAAAACAGTTGTTGTGTAATACCCAGGTTTTATATTTTCTAGAATAATAGGATGATCCGTTATCTTCCTCATTGAGCCTAGAATAATTATGGTTGTCCTGCCTCTCAAGTATACGCAGCAACTTAAGTACAGCTCTCTCTTCAACCAAATATTTAACAATTCTCTCTACTTCCCTTTCCATATATTTTCTGTACCTATTGCATTTGCTAATCCAATTATTACTTATATGTGGTAACCAACATTCTTAATATAAAATTACAGGTACTTTTTTAGAAGAAAATTAAGTAAAAGAAAAGATGAATAAGAAGACTCTTCTCAACTTGTAGAAAGTATTTAAATTATTAATTAAGAAATAAAGGATTTGTAGCCAAAATGTGCATCAAAACTTCCAGAATTCTTAAAACAATAGATATAAATTAACTTTTTAGAGTAGAATTCATGTGAACCATTTTATAGAGCATTTTACATTGGACCATTTAACTAGTGTCAGATATTTTCGATTATATGTTCTAATTCCGGTCTCATTTTTGTTTATTTTTAGCTTGATTACTGTAAATTCTTATGCACAGACAACAGCTGTCGACGATACTCTTTTGCCCAAATTATTTGACAGGGTAAAGAATTCTGTTGTACAGATTACTGTCTCCGGTGAAGATCCTCGTTCTTCCGCATTGGGTTCAGGTTTTATTTTTGACACATCTGGTCATATTATTACAAATGACCATGTAGTTCGTAATAGATCGTTTAATGATACTAATACAAATAATACTAGTACAAACAATGTTACTGTCACTTTTCTTGATGATAGGTCATTCAAGGCAAAAATTGTAGGTAGCGACCCCTTTTCTGATCTTGCTGTCTTACAAATAGAAAATCCGCAAAATCAATCAATGATTCCTCTGGTCCTCAGTAATTCCTCGGACGTAAAAATTGGAGAACATGTAATTGCCATAGGTAACCCATTTGGACTTTCAGGTTCTATGACAGAGGGAATAGTTAGCGGTCTAGGAAGAGTCATTCCATCCCAGAATCCAG
>DASUMD010000176.1:0-3376 GCA_036277875.1 Nitrososphaeraceae archaeon | reverse complement strand
TTTAATCTTTTAACCACTTATGAGAATTTTTTATTTATTATTCTTTCATTTGTTGCTGTTTATTCTCCCTACGTAGAAATGATTAACTGTTATATTTTGCTAACAATTATAAGTCTTTATCACTCTCTATTATTGAATTTTTCATATTATCAATTCTTTTAATTGATTCATGTTTCGATCATATACTTTAGACCTTTTATGTAATGACAATATTATTATTTGAGATACTAAACCATATGATTTACATTTTTCACAATAGGAAGGACAAAACAGATACCGAAATTAAATTAAATGACTATCTCAAGTTAGTTTTAATTAATAATATTAGGAAAAATGCAATGTTTATAGTCCATGATTCTTTTTTACATTCTTTACAAATTCTTCTAACTTTTTCAAAGTTTGTGGATGCAGATGATGTTCTATACCCTCTGCATCTTTATTTGCAATATCTTCATCTACTCCAATTATTTTTAAAAATTCAGCTAACAAACTATGTCTCTGATGAATATTCATGGCCACATCAATCCCCTGCTGGGTTAGACAAATTCCCCTATACTTTTCATATTTGAGGTATCCAGTTTCATCCAGTCGCTTTACCATTTTAGTTACACTTGGAGAACTTACGTTAAGGTATTGAGAAATATCTATGGTTGTAGCATAACCTTTTTGCTCTACTAATTCATAAATGACCTCCAGGTAGTCTTCCATTCTATCTGTTCGATCTTCGTTTTCTTTCTTGCCGGTATGAGCATCACGAATCGATTCAAGACGATTGATATCTCCATCAGAATCACCTTTCAACTTTCTTTGCAATTTTATTTACACCCTTATGTATATTTTAGTTCCTAACAATTAGTTAAGATGGTATCAGCAATGATGTTGCATACATTATTGCCATTCCTACCGTAAATCCTGCAATCATAGGTGTACTTAACATAGCCTTTCTTGGTTCACTAGTATTTGATGACATCCAAGAAGTGATGGAATATACTACTTGAAATATTGCACCAGCACCTATCGACAAAAATATTATTGCAGCAATAGGGGAATAAAGAAAACCTCCAATCCATGCTCCTACTATTGTTGGAATACCAGCGATCAAACCCATTACTATCAGCTTTCGTATTGTGACTTTGCCACCGCTTTTGGCCATTGGTGCTACTATTGCCAATCCTTCAGTAGTGTTATGTAATGTAAATCCAACTATTAGAAAAGTACTTAGGGCTACTTCTCCTAATAGAACAGCAGCACCTATTGCCAAACCTTCTCCAAAGTTATGTAATCCAATTCCTATTGCAATCATCATTGCTATAGCGAAAGGTTTTGCTAATTGTTGTTGCTGTTGTTTTTGAGGAATCTTTGTTGTGGAAGAAGGAGAAGAAGAATATGTTACCAAGTTAGATTTAGATGTATTGTCATCAGATTTCATTTTTGCTCGTTCGACAAGTTTTTCAGATGTGTATAGCAATACTAAGAAGGTAATGATTGTAATCATAGCAATCAACACTTGACCATTAAAAGCTCCTGCGATATTTTGTCCTACAATTCCATTGCTTTCTACTAGTGCATCTATTCCCAAGAAGACAAGCAATCCCGCAGTAAGACTAAGGAAGAATTTGTACTTGTTCATGCTAAGTCTTTTTATGAACGGAAACCAGAGAAGACCTATAAGAACGGGTATAACTCCTACATATATACCAATAATTGCAAAGTATGATGCTTGTTCAACATTTGGAGTTGGTGCTAAAGCAGCGGCTTCAACACTCTTGCTAAACCGTGTACCATCAGAAGTAGTTATTCCAACTTCATAGGGTACGCCTGCAATCCAAGAAAAAGGTACTATAACCTTTGCTTCTGCCAGTCTTGACAATGTTTTACTTGGTTCTATTCCAGCTGGGATCATTCTATCATTAATGTCAGCTTGTGCAACGTCTACTCCCTCTGGACCTGTATTACGGATAAATGCTACGATTTTATCATTTTGGAATTCTATCTTTTCTATTGTGATTTCAGGCAAAGGTATTCCTATGTTTAATATCGACATACCAGGACCAAGAAGAAATACAAGCATTCCAGACAATACTATTAAAGGAATTAATGCAATAACAGTCATTTTTTTTCGACTTGTCTTCCTGTTATTTCTATTCTCATCAAACTCCATTTCTATTAACTACCTCCTTGTGAAGATTCTCCATAACTAACAATTGTAGATTGAGAATCTTTTGTTTTAGTTTGAGTAGTAAAAGTATTGTTACTTATCTCAGACGGATAGACAGCTCTTTCACCTTTAGTGAATGCTGTCACATCTGGCTCAGATTGATCTTCTTTAACCAAGAACAAGCCAGTCCATCCTTTCTCTGCAAATTCTGTCTTGTGAGCATGGAACATATAAGGACCGGGATATTTGTAGGAGAATTCTAGTATTCCTCTTTCACCCTGACTAAATGTTACTGTATCTGTATACTCAGTAGGGGTCAAGCTGGTTCCAGTTCTATAGAACTGAAATAGATTTGCATGCAAATGAAAATTGTTTATTTGATCAAATTCTAATATATTAACCAAATATACTCGTATCAATTTGTTCTTTTCAATTTGAATAGGATGATGCATGTAATAGTTTGGAATTCCATTTACTGTATAAAAATTATTTTCACCATCAAAATCATTATCGTATCCATTCATCATCATAACCATTTCGTCTGCCGGAGGTCTTGGTGTTTTTGGATCAACAATATAAACACCATAAAGACCCTTCGATATGTGTTCTTCTAAAGGCTGCATATGACAATGATAAAGAAAAAGACCAAATGGTTCAGCTGTAAATTCATAAGTGAAGCTTCCACCTGGAGCAATAATTTCAAATACTCCATCCATTTGAGATTGATGGATGCCATGGAAATGCATAGTATGAGGTTTTGATCCATTATTTATGAACTTGATTTTAACTAGATCACCTTCGGTTGCTCTAATTGTTGGACCTGGAATTGTTCCATTAAACGTCCATGCATCCATAAATACACCTGGTGATACTTCAAGATTCTTGTCTTGAGCTATTATAGTAAAATCTCGTAAAGTTGTTCCGTTGTCTGTTGTTGATACTCTACCATAGTTGAACTCTCTTAGATATTTCATTGGATCTATAGTCAGATCAGTTCTTTCATCTGCATTGATTGAATCTAAAACATCACCTGTAGTTCTAATTGTATTGTATCCAGTACCATGTCCTCCAGTAACTACTGTGGTTTTTTCGCCCTCCTTTGAAAAGGCATTATTATTCTGAGCAATGACTGAAATTCCACTAAGAAAAGAAATAACAAAAGTTATAGTTAGAATACTGGTTAGAAATATCGATACTAATATTATTTTCGATCTTGAC
>DASUMD010000175.1:0-3505 GCA_036277875.1 Nitrososphaeraceae archaeon | reverse complement strand
GATTTTGACCTGGAACAAGTTATTTCAACTATTCAAAATAATGGGACAAAGTCTCCATTGAAAATGTATCATAAATGGCCAGTCAGAAAACCAAGGCCATATACGGAACGTTTCGATCCTACTGTACCTTTGATAACCGGTCAAAGAGTTATAGATACATATTTTCCCATAGCAAAGGGGGGGACAGGTGCTATACCTGGAGGCTTTGGAACAGGCAAAACCGTTACTTTACATCAAATAGCCAAATGGGCCGACTCCAAGGTCGTGGTGTACATTGGATGCGGAGAACGTGGTAACGAAATGACTGAGGTTCTCGTCGAATTTCCTCATCTGATAGATCCCCGATCCAATAGACCTTTGATGGAAAGAACAGTACTAGTTGCTAATACTAGTAATATGCCTGTTGCTGCCAGAGAAGCTTCAATTTACACCGGTGTGACAATGGCTGAATATTACAGAGATATGGGATTGGATGTAGTTCTTGTTGCTGACTCTACAAGTAGATGGGCTGAAGCATTAAGAGAAATGTCAGGACGATTAGAAGAAATGCCTGCAGAAGAAGGATATCCATCTTATCTCGCATCTCGATTAGCAGAATTTTACGAGAGGGCTGGCAGGGTGCGTGCATTAGGATCGCCTGATAGAAGTGGTTCTGTCACTATTGTGGGAGCAGTCTCGCCTTCTGGAGCTGATTTTACCGAACCAGTAACTACTCATACTATTAGGTTTATCAAAACTTTTTGGGCTCTAGATACTCGATTAGCATATTCTAGACACTATCCATCAATTAATTGGATGCAATCTTATTCGGGTTATTTAGAAGATGTCTCAAAGTGGTGGACTGACAATATTAGTCCGAACTGGTATAATTTGCGAGCTGAATCTTATAACATACTACAAAGAGAAGATACACTTAAAGAAATTGTTAGATTGTTAGGTCCTGAAGCATTACCTGATGAAGAAAAATTAATACTCGAAATGGCAAGAATGATAAAAATTGGGATCCTTCAACAAAATTCCTTTGATAAAATTGATACTTATTGTGGTCCAGAAAAGCAATTAAAGCTTGTCAAGTTGATGGTCAAATTTTACAATGAATCACTAAAATCACTCAAGGAAAATATACCTCTTTCAGATATTCGGTCAATGTCGATTATTCCATCCTTACTTAAAGCAAAGTTTGAAATTCCAGATGACCAAGTTTCCAAGTTAGATGAATTGGAATTAACAATGGACAGACAGTTCAATGAAATAAGATCAAAAAAAGAGGAGGTAGAACTAATTGTCTAATACAAGTAGTAGTGGTGTTGAATATACCAAGGTTGCGGAAATTAAAGGTCCTATAATTATTGTAGATGGAATTACCAAAGCATCATTTGATGAGTTGGTCGAAATAGAAACATCTGAAGGAGAAAGAAGACTTGGGAGAGTTTTAGAGGTTGGAAACGGAAAAGCAGTAGTTCAAGTTTTTGAAGGAACATCCGGCCTTGCTATAACGGGTACCAAGGCAAAATTTTTAGGAAAAACTATGGTAATGCCAGTTTCTAACGAACTTTTAGGCAGAGTTTTCGATGGACTGGGTAGACCAAATGATGGTCTGCCTGAACCAATTGCTGACAAATTTCTAGATGTAAATGGTGAACCGATGAATCCAGAAAGAAGAGAATATCCAACTTCCTTTATTCAAACAGGTATATCCGTTATTGACGGAATGCTTACTCTTGTAAGAGGACAAAAATTACCAATTTTTTCTGGGTCTGGACTACCTCATAATATTTTAGCAGCTCAAATTGCAAGACAGGCCAATGTAGTAGGTACCAATGAAGATTTTGCAGTTGTTTTCGCTGCAATTGGGGTTCAGTATTCTGAAGCTCAGTATTTCAAAAGGAGTTTAGAAGAGTCGGGTGCATTAAGACGTAGTGTGTTGTTTCTTAACCTAGCAGACGATCCTGCAATTGAAAGAATAATTACACCTAGAGTTGCATTAACTGTGGCAGAATATCTTGCATTTGATCTTGGTATGCATGTCTTAGCTATCCTTACTGACATGACCAATTACTGTGAAGCCCTTAGAGAAATCAGTGCTGCTAGAGAAGAAGTACCAGGAAGAAAAGGCTATCCTGGTTATTTATATACAGACCTTGCAAATAATTATGAAAGAGCTGGGAGAATCAAAGGTAGAAATGGAAGTGTCACTCAAGTTCCCATTTTGTCTATGCCAGCAGACGATATAACTCATCCAATTGCTGACCTTACTGGTTATATTACAGAAGGTCAAATTGTATTGAGTAGAGAACTTTTTAGAAAAGGGGTGTATCCACCTGTGAATGTTTTGATGTCTCTTTCTAGATTGATGAAGGATGGTGTTGGAGAAGGAAAAACAAGAGGTGATCATATGGAAGTGGGAAATCAATTATATGATGCATATTCTAGATCACAAGAAGTTCGAGCCTTAGCAGATATTGTAGGTAGGGCTGGATTAACAGGGGTAGATTTGAAATATCTTGATGTTGGGGATAAATTTGAAACCTATTATTTGAAACAAAGTATCGATGAAAATAGAAACCTTGAAGAAACCCTGACTCGAGCATGGGACATTTTGGGCAACCTACCAAAGGGAGAACTTACTAAAATTAAGGATAAAAATATTGAACAATATTTTAAAGGAGGGTCTAAACCTTCAAAATAATAGTGACTATAATCGAGTGAATTAATATGTCATTTGGAAAACAAGTTATTGCAACGAAAATTGAACTAATAAAGATTCGTCGCTCTATGCAAATCTCAAAAATGGTTCATAAAATTCTCGATGATAAAAGAGAAGTATTATTAAAAAAAATCGATGAAATGATAGACGAGGCAAATAAAGCTAGAGAAGACATTTGGGATCCCTTAGACGATATTTATAAATCAATTTTTCAATCATATCTTACTTTAGGAAATTCTGTAATTCAGTCCTTAGCTAGTTCCACACCACCTTCCATCGCAGTTGATGTTCATATTAAAAGAATTGTAGATGTAAAAATTCCGTCTTTGGAAGTATCTACAAAGAACAAATCTCCAAATCTGACTTACGGATTCTCGGATACCAATTCATCTTTGGATCAAGCTACCAAATTAATTCGGGATATTTTACCTGGTATTTGTAAAGCAGCAGAATATGAGAACGCAATTTTTAGTCTTGCTAAAGAATTAGAAAAGACTCAGAAACTTATCAATGCTCTTGAATATGTAATTATACCTCAGTATCAAAATGCTTTAACTTTTATTAAATCTACCTTGGAAGAAAGAGAAAGAGAAGAATTCGTAAGACTTAAGAAAGTGAAAGCCGTAATAGAGAGGAAGGCAAGCAAATGAAAATAGATAGTCACGTAATTGAAAAACTCTTTGAAGATTCCAAGTCAAAACTTAAAGAAGAGTATGAAAGTTTTATAACAAAAATTAAAGAAGATCTTACTAAAACACGTCAACAGACATTATACAAGATAAAAAGAATTTAAATTAT
>DASUMD010000174.1:0-7007 GCA_036277875.1 Nitrososphaeraceae archaeon | reverse complement strand
TTGATTGTTTCAGATAGTTTTAATTCCCCGTAGTAATCACTGTTTCTGCTGTGCTCAATTCCAAAACAGAGAGTGTAATAATAACAAGCGCACTCCCATATGCAAACGGAGAGATTCATCTTGGTCATATCTCGTCTACTTATCTACCTGCAGATATCTTGCGCAGGTTCCTAAAATTAATTGGAGTGGAGGTATACCACTTATGTGCATCAGATGATTTCGGAACCCCAGTTCTTATTGAAACTGAAAAAAAGAAAGTAAAACCGGAGGATTATGTTAAATACTGGCATGATAAAGACTTGGAAGATTTTAATTCAGCCGGAATTGTTTTTGACTCTTTTTCACAAACAAGCTCTGAAACTAATAGGAAATTTGTACAGTACGTCTTTGATGTATTAAGAAAAAAAGATCTTATCTACGAAAAAGTAGTTGTACAGTATTATTGTGAAAAGGACTTGAAATTTTTGCCGGATCGCTATGTTGTTGGAAAGTGTCCTTATTGTGGTGCGATTGGACAATATTCAGATCTTTGCGAAAAGTGTGGTAGAATCCCTGAAAAGATTTTGGATCCAAAGTGTGCAATTTGTGGAATCCCCCCGGTTAAAAAACAGAGTAATCATTTTTTCTTCAAGCTTTCTAATTTTGAGCATGTTCTTGAAAAATGGTTAAAGGATAACAAATTTCTTCAACCGGATGTAAAGAAATATGTGCTCAACTGGATTGTAGAAGGATTGCAAGATTGGGATATAACAAGGGACATTCCTTGGGGGGTTAACATTCCTATAGAAGGTAATGAACAAAAAGATAAAGTGTTCTATGGATGGTTTGATAATCATTTATGTTATATATCTTCACTCATTGGACTGCTACAAGACGTTGATAAGGCAAGAGATAAATGGAATAATTCCAAAATATATCATTTTATTGGAAAAGATATTGTTTATCATCACTATCTATTTTTGCCAGCAATTAGATTTGGCATAAATCAAGAATACAAATTACCAGATTTCATCCCAACCCGTGGACATCTAATGCTACAAAACAATAAAATTTCGAAGAGCAGAAATTGGTATATTGGATTGAGGGAATTTGTGAATCTTTTTCAAGCTGATTATCTGCGATTTTACATTGCATCAATTTGCAGTTATTCTCAGGATGATATCAATTTTGATTGGAATGATTTCGAGAAAAAGATAAACAATGAATTAATAGCAAATATTGGGAATTTTGTAAATCGAACTTTGACTTTTATAAAGAAAAATTTTGGTAATGTGATACCAAACCCAAGTGAGTATGATGAGCTGGATAAAAATGCATTGGCAGAAATGGAACGTATTGGTAATACAGTTGGTGGTTTTATTTTAAGTAATGAGATTGATAAAGCGCTAAAGAATATTCTGTTTTTTTCTTCAATTTTCAACCAATACTTTCAGAAGAAAGAGCCGTGGAAAAATCCTGGAAAATCAGGTTCCGCCCTTTATGTTTCAATTAACGCCGTACGATCATTATCAATATTACTTGCTCCATTCATTCCATTTTCGGCGGAACAAATTTGGAAACAAATATCATTAGAAGGTAACATTCATGAACAGAATTGGGATTCCATTGGAACAATACTCCTGAAAGCAGGTCATAGACTAGGGGAAGTTGAGCCAATCTTTAAGAAAGTTGACAAAGACAAAATAAAAGAGCAAGTTAATAAATTAAATAATAGATAGGAATGTCTTGTGGATTAATGATAGGGAGGTTTCAGCCATTTCACAATGGGCATCTGAAACTCGCCCATCAAATATTAAAAGAATGTGATGAACTGATAATTGCCGTAGGAAGTTCTCAGTTTAATTACACATTTTCAAATCCATTCACTGCGGGGGAACGAATTTACTTTATTCATGATTCTTTAGTAGAATCAAAAATTGACCTTAGAAGAGTGTATATTGTACCGATATTGAATTTGGAAAATAATGCAATTTGGGTCCAACATCTAAAATCTATGCTACCCAAGTTTGATTCCATTTATTCTGGTAACAAATTTGTACTAGAGCTTTTATCGCATACTTCTGAGATTTTTAGTGTGCGTACTCCAATATTCTACAATGAGAATGACTGTAACGGTACTAATATTAGGATGAACATTGTCATGGACAAAAAGTGGAAAAATTTTGTACCGAGTGCAGTTTATAAAATTATTTCGAATCTCGACGGAATTCAGAGAATAAAGGTTCTTTTTGAAACTCAAAGGGATGGGACGGGCGAAATTAAACAATATCCAGATATTAAATAATTATCTAATGAAAAAACATCGGTATGCTCCATGACAAAGCCATTAAGGGCATGTCCCATATGCAAGCAGTGCGGCGCAAATAAATTCAAAGTAATATCCAATAATAATGGTATCTTGATTCTGGAATGCAAAAAGTGTTGTTTTAGAATCGAGATACTAGACTAATATCTTATCATACGCTGATGTAATGAATTAGATAGCATATATACCGATATAGAATATGAGTTAATTATGACTGCAAAAAAATGGTTTGACAATGATGTTTCTTTAGAACAACTCAAGAGCAAGACAATTGCCGTAATAGGCTACGGTATACAGGGAAGAGCACAAGCAAACAATATGAAAGATTCCGGATTGAACGTGTTAATTGGATTATACAAAGAAGGAAAATCATGGAAAATTGCAGAAAATGATGGACATGTAGTGAAAGAAGTAAAGGAAGCATCAGAGTTGGCTGATATTATTCACGTTCTAACTCCAGATATGGAACAGGCTAATGTGTATAAGAATGAAATAGAACCTGGGCTTTCTGAAGGAAAAACCCTGACTTTTTCTCATGGAGCAGCTATCCACTGGAAATGGATAATTCCGCCCAAAAATATTGACGTAGTAATGGTCGCTCCCAAGGGACCAGGTCAGAGAGTACGAGAATTATTTCAGGAAGGATTTGGAACGCCATCACTTATCGCAGTCTACCAGGATTATTCCAAAAATGCCTTAAATACCGTTCTTGGATTAGCAAAGGCTATAGGAAGCACAAGACCGGGAGTAATTGAGACGACGTTCAAAGAAGAGGTTGAAACAGATTGGTTTGGAGAACAAGTTGATTTGTGCGGTGGTGCTCATTCTTTGGTACTCACAGCATTTGAAACTTTGGTTGAAGCAGGTTACCAACCTGAGGTAGCTTATTATGAATGTCTGCATGAATTAAAACTAATAGTAGATTTGATATACAAATATGGAATAACAGGAATGTATAATCGTGTCAGCGAAACCGCAAGGTATGGAGGTCTCACTAGAGGACCAATGGTAATAAACAACCAGGCAAAAGAAAATATGAAGAAAGTGCTAAATGACATACAATCCGGAGAATTTGCAAATGAATGGGTAAGTGTATACAAAAAGGATGGTAAAAATTCATTTGTTAGATTCATGAATCAATTGGAAAAAACTCAATTGGAAATTGTTGGAAAAGAAATGAGAAATATGATGTGGAAAAACGAAGAATAGGACTTAAGGTATTGAATTTAATATACCTAAAAATACTCTAATCATTTCCAATTTTATCCAAGCCACATTATGATTCAGTTCTTGTTTTCTATTATTATTGGTAATATTATTTTCGATGAATATTAATAGACCCTATCTTCATTGACCATATTCAGAGAACAAGTACGTGAGTATAGAGGTTTATTTGCCTATGGAATTATCTTGAAGGCTCAATACAAACTTTTAATGAGATTTTTCGATACGATACAATACAATAACTCTAATAAACTATCACGTTCACTATGATATACGACGTAGGATTGATAGTGCAGAATGTGAATATAGAAGTAATGGGATTTGATTGAGTAATAATCATAATCCGTACGAAATTTCTAAGGGTAAGCATGTCATGCTCTTGTGTGAAGATAAAGAAAACCGCGCAGAAGCAGCAGCATATTGGATTAATCAAGGACTTGAAGAGGGGCAACTTTGTATCTATGCTTCTGTCTATGCCTTTGATCAAACGCATATGTTAGGAATAGCAAAATTGTCTGCTAAATTAAAAAATTATCAAGAGAACATCGACAATAAGAATTTACAGATTATCAACTTTAAACCATTCTTTGAATCTGCCCTAAGTGGCAACCTACTCCTATTTGAGGATCTCAAGACAAACCTAGAGAATATGGTACACGATCTTATTATGCAAGGTAAGATAGAGAGAATAACTGTATTTGCCGATGCCGCATGCTGTTTGTGTGAAACCAAATCATTTGAAAAGTCAGAAATTTTAGAGAAATGGTGGCAAGATGTTCATGATGAATGGCTCAGAAACAATTACCATATAACAGTAATATGTCCTCACCCACATCCTATTTTGAAGAACAGACTGGATTCAAAATCTAAGATTTCAGATTCACATGACTTATTGGTAGATCTAAATAAATATGATCTTCGCAACTTGGTAACCTCATCCGGCCAAGAGATTAGACCACGAATTCTTATTGCAGAATCCGATCCTGATTTGATGATGCTGTATGTTGAATTCTTTGCAGAGAGAAACATTACTGCGGTTGTGGTGCCCGAGGGTAATGAGTGCCTATCAGTCGTTAAAGAAAACGATTTTGATATTATTATTTTAGATACACATTTGTCTGGTAGTATTAGAGCAAGCGATCTTGCGAAAGAGATATATCGTATAAAGCCGACACAAAGAATTGTTTTAACCACTACTAATCCCCTATATGGAACTACAGATGGAATCAAATCTTTCAGAGTGAGCAGGCAAGATGTTTTGATAAAGCCTTTCAGGTTGTCTAATCTTATCAACGTAATTGATAATAAACGAAATTCTTGCACATCATTTGAACAAAATTAGTCAATATGTCCTTCCTTTGCCTTTATAAGAATCTGTAATTCACGGCAACAATCCTTTAAGATCTTCTGTGCTTCTTCCTTATTGTCAGCTGCTATTATGATTCCTCCAGGACCAAATTTGCATTGTTTAATCTTGATCGGAATATCAACATGTAATATTCGCGCAATAAATTCTAACAATGCTGGATACGTTTTGCTTTTTTTATACACATATGAAGCAGAATTCTTGGTAATTAAAACCTCTTCTTCTACAGGAAAAAATAACTGATTTTCAGTCAGCGTATTCAATAGATCCTCCTCTATTTTTTTAGCTTTCGATCTCATATTCTGATTTCGTGCAAGATTTGCTTCAACAGCCAACTCTTCTAGCTTTTCAAAATCCATACCAA
This sequence comes from Nitrososphaeraceae archaeon, assembly GCA_036277875.1. Classification (GTDB taxonomy): domain Archaea; phylum Thermoproteota; class Nitrososphaeria; order Nitrososphaerales; family Nitrososphaeraceae; genus TA-21. The sequence continues at coordinate 1,748 of DASUMD010000174.1, read as the reverse complement.
TTATATTATTTGGTATTAATAAAATGTTATTATACTCATTACGTCAGACGGTTCTGTTACTAACATGATTTTAACTTAATTTCAATTTCTCATTGGTTTGTCTCTCAAATATTTCTCATACTCGTAAAGTGACTTTTCTTGAGAATCAGTTTGAATAGATCCCCGACGTATGTTTCTAATTCTGGTTATAGCATCCTTCCCAGTAATATTTTCTTTTTTTAACAAGTAAGCACCCAATATCGTTCCCGTTCTTCCTTTCCCAGCGGCACAATGAACTAATACTGCTCTTTTTGCTTCAATTTGATTCTCGATAAATTTAACTGTTGAATCAATCTCTTGAACGGTTGGAGCATGATAGTCTTCGACTCTTAGATGCAAGTAATTTATTTTCTTGACATTATTACCATGGGGTTTTAAATTTTCACTATCCCCGGCAGAAAACCAGTGTGAAGGTAATGATATTTCTCGTACTGTTACAATAGTTCCTATTCCATGATTCAGTAACCATTTGAATTGATTAAATGATAAAGGTAGTCCACTTCCAGCAAGTTGATTCTTTATCACCCAACTAAAATTTGTGGGACTAGAACTGAATTTACTGTCAAGCCATCTGTAAACGTCCCCAATAAGTGTCATTTTTTGAGTCGGATTGTACTGAATAACATTGTAGATTTAAATCTTCATTACCAAATTAAAAACCTGTACAGATCATGGTTTAGGAACTTGCACCCTAAAAGATGCGAGCTACTCTAACAATTTGACTCTCAAGGATCACGAGATAATGGATCTGTGTATATACAATCTCAACATCGAAAAAATCTAACAGCAAAAACTAAATCAGGTAGAAGTTCTATCCGCACAGATTCAGGTCATAGTATACCACATAGTTTATTATGATTTACCATATTTTTAAGGAGCCCTAATTTTTTAGAATGAATATACATGGACATTAATAAATCATTTTGTCTTTTTTTAAGTAATGACAAAATTAGTCTACACAGCACTGATTCTAGTGGCAATAATATCAATCTCAGTTTCAGTAATATTCACAAATCAAGTAAATGCACAACAACAAAATGGGTACGTTACGACGCTAAATGGAAAGAATGAAGTACCATCCCATGCGGATGTAACGGCAACTGGTATTAGTGGATTTATTGTAAACAGTGGCAATTCAAAGGTATGGTATCAGATTGAAGCAGAGGGCCTCAACGGGGTAACACAAGCTCACATTCATTCAGGGAAAGTTGGCGAAAATGGTCCTGTTGTAGCAACACTATTCAAAGGCAACAAGGATACTGTCAATGGCGCATTAGTTCAGGGCAGCATAACAGCAGACAAATTAGAAGGTCCCTTAAAGGGCAAGTCAATATCCGATCTTATTAATCTCTTTGATGACGCATCAGCGTATGTAAACGTACACACAGAGACCTTTCCTGACGGAGAAATTCGAGGACAAATTAGTAAGGGAACAATTCAGGTAGATATCACTACTAAAAGAGCACACATCAGTAACAGTGACGGTGACATTGAATTTGATTTGACCAATGTAAACATAAATGAAATAACAGTGGAAAATCAAAATCAGCTTGAATCCTCACAAACAACTCAAAATACACTAGGAGCTAATCAAACAACTCAAAATACACTAGGAGCTAATCAAACAACTCAAAATACACTAGGAGCTAATCAAACAACTCAAAATACACTAGGAGCTAATCAAACAACTCAAAATACACTAGGAGCTA
>DASUMD010000173.1:0-3826 GCA_036277875.1 Nitrososphaeraceae archaeon | reverse complement strand
TAACGGGCCCGGAGGGCTTCGATCCCTCGATCTGTGGTTCCGAAGACCACCGCGATATCCTGGCTACGCTACGGACCCTTTGTTTCTAACTTTAAAATTAAATTCAAGGTTCTATATCAATTGAACTAATCTATATTTGAGAATAGCAATGAGCTAGAAAATCAATTAATAACAATCAATTTATTATCTCAATAATTTCTCAGTAATTGTAATTAATTGAAGATATCCAACAGAATATCCAATGTAGAATATGCAATTAGAGATATAACGTTACATGCAAGACAATATGAAAAAGCTGGTAAAAAAATAATCTACTTGAATATTGGTGATCCAGTAAAGTATGATTTTCCGACTCCGGACCACATAAAGAGAGCATTGTTAGATGCAGTTTCAAGCAATTTCAATTATTATGCAGATTCAGAAGGGATCTTAGAATTAAGGGAGGCAATAGTAAACAAAGAATCACAAAAAGGACTCTCTGTTAACGTCGAAGACGTTCTTGTCACCAATGGTATTTCTGAAGGACTAGATATGGTAGCTGCATCTATAGTGGAACCAAATTCAGAGATTTTAATGCCCGGACCATATTATCCGCCCTATGCCTCATATGTAAAATTTTACGGAGGCAAACCAATTGAATTTAAACTTACAGAAGACGGAGCGCCTGATCTTGATGATATCAAGTCAAAGATTACACCAAAAGCAAGAGCTCTTGTCATAATAAATCCGAATAATCCTACCGGTGAGGTATTTAACAGCAAGAACCTTAAACAGTTAATTGATGTAGCTGCCGAACATGATATGTACATTATATGCGATGAAATCTATGATAAACTAGTATTTGATCGGGAGTTTACCGGCATTGGTAAAGTGGCAAAAGATGCACCGGTGATATTACTTAATGGTTTTTCAAAAGTTTATCTAATGACAGGTTGGCGTTGCGGATATATTTGTATGAATAGCGATTGTCAAAAATTAGAAAATATCAGAAATAATATTCCAAAACTGGCCAGGGTTCGTATTGCTACTAATCTTCCAGTACAAAAAGCCGCAGTAGCAGCTCTGCAAGGACCGCAGGAATATATCGCTGAAACTGTAACTAAATTAAAGAAAAGAAGAGATTTAGTAGTGAAGCGCCTGAACGAAATAGATGGTATTTCCTGTAAGTTGCCAAACGGTGCATTCTATACATTTCCAAAGATTCTAAATAATCGTTGGAAAGATGACAAAGATTTCGTTCTTAACCTACTGGACAAAACCGGTATTCTGACGGTGCACGGTTCTGGTTTCGGAGAATTGGGAAGGGGTCATTTTAGAATCGTTTATCTTCCAAAGGAGCAAGTGCTTGAAGAAGCAATGGACAAGCTAAGTGATTTTGTCAATGGTAGTAATTGAAATTGAAATTGAAATTAAGCGCTCCTTTCATTCAAACTGATAAGCTCAATTAAAATTTTTTGTATCATTATCTAAATTATCCAAATTCCTCATATTTCTAAATTTACCCCAATACAGTAATATTCCACCACCAATCAGCATTGCTATCACAAATTTCTCATTTGTCACTGAATTGTTCGTATAATTATCAAGATAGAAACCAACAGACAAATGGGTTGAATAAAGATAAAAGTTCCTCAATGCAATAACTGTAGCCATTACAATAAAAAGTATTCCCATACCGTACATCCAATTTTTGGCATGCTTACCTTTGACATTTCTTTTTGGAAAAGGATTCAAGTAAGCTTTATTCCAGGGTGTTTGATCTTGTTCTTTTTGGATGCATTCAGTAACATAGGAGTCAGTACCTCTGCCTGATAGCTGATAGACAATGATCCAAGATAGAGGGGTCTGAGGCCCTTTATTTCTCCTATCAATTGATTTAGTGTTGTAATGGCATCCTGATCGTCACCACAAACAAATGTATCAGAATCAAGGCTTTCATTAATATTCTTTAATTTCACTTCAGCTATTGTATGGAATGCAGAAACAACTTTCTTGCCTGGAAGATTTTCTGCCAAAATATGTGCTGCAGATTTCATACTTTTTTCAAATGGGATATAAGTAAAACCAGCGTCATTTCTTTCCATAGGAACAATTGGAGAAACTATTATGCAATCATTTCTTATGTTATTTGAAATAGAATCACAAGTTAATTTTATTGATTCATACGGGATAGACAGTATCAAGATGTCTGAATCTCTTGCAGAAGAAATGTAATCAGCACCTTTGATAGTTCCTTTCATGCTATTTCCATAAGATGACACTGCTGTATTCATATACTGTTCTGCTGATCTTATTGCTTTTTCTGCATCGCGAGATCCTATGATAATATCATGATTCACAACCCATCTGAGAGCAAATCCTTCTCCCATTCCACCGGTGCCACCAATTATTGAAATCTTCATTAATTATCTGTCATAAAGTGTCGGAACGTCCTAATTAAGGTTATAATCTAGATTGCAAGTTTGGACTGAAAACTAAAATGTAAAATGTAAAATGTTTAAATTTGTTGGAATCTATGAAATTAATTGACGCAAAAACAAATTTAAGACTTGATTTATTTTATTTGAGTTGTTTTGCCGCATATAGTCTTTGTACGCCATGGAGAAGCAGACAATAATGTCAAACGACTTCTAGTAGGGCGACACATAGAATCACATCTCACAGAATGTGGAATACAGCAGGTCAAAGATACCGGCCAGCATCTAAAAAAACTGAAGATTGATAGAGTGTGTGTCAGCCCGGTAACGAGAGCTGTTGAAACTGCCAAGATAATTTGTGAAATAAATGATTTGGAATACCAAACTGATGAAAGGTTATACGAAATTGAATTGGGAGACCTGGTGGGAATGAATTATGATGAAGTTATCGAGAAGCACGGAAATCTTTTTTTGAAATTCTACAGCGGAGATGATCCAATTCTTGACAGCTATGGCATCGAAAGCTTTTCAGCAGTCAAAAAAAGAATCCAGAATTTACTTGATGAAACTATGAGAAATTATCCCGATAAGAATTTGTTATTTGTTACGCATTTGGATCCAATCAAAGCAGCGATATCCATCATGTTGGGTCTTCCTCCGGAGAGTCTGTATGGATGGCATATACGTAATGCCTCAATGACTATTCTAAAACATGAAAATGGGATCCTTTCACTTTCAGGGGTTAATGTCATGGGATTTCATAGATATATTGATGAATGAATGAATACAAGTTCGTCTTGCAAAAACCTTAAATTAGATATATGTGAGTAGTGACCTCGGACAAGGAAATTTGATGTCACCCAAATCAAATGTATGGTTAATCCTTTTGTTGTTCTCACCTCTTGTTGTGATAGTTCTCTCTTCATTTGACACTGTTTTTGCACAAGAATCAGAGGAATACGTTATCAGACGAGTTGAAATTTGGGCATTATTTTACAGACTTATGGTTGCGGCTTTTGTTGTTGGAGCTGTAGTTCAAGGTGCTATAGTATACGTATGTTGGCGCTTTAGAGAAAGTCACAAGAAAAACAAGATAAGGGAAATAGAGGGCGTTTAAGAATGGGTCATGCAACAATTGAATGGGTATATGTCGGTGTTGTAATATCACTGCTTACATGGGTAGGAGTGGAATCTTGGAATGTTGAAAGGATAGTTGAGCATGTTCCAGCTGAAGCCGAAACGATCAAGGTCACAGGTCAACAATGGTTCTGGACTTTTGAACATCAAGATGGCAAAAAGGAAACTGGTGAACTTCACGTGAAACAAGGAGTTCCCTACAAATTTGAGCTTGTTTCAAAAGACGTTGTCCATGATTTCAATGTACCTGATTATACTATCCTAATGGATGC
>DASUMD010000172.1:0-6224 GCA_036277875.1 Nitrososphaeraceae archaeon | reverse complement strand
AGACACTTACCCTTGTCCTCCGTAATTCAAACATAGTAGCTCCTGTCCCAAGAACTTCCCCGATATCATAAACGAGTTTTCTAATGTAAGTCCCTGCTTCACACAGCACACGTAACAGAAGTATGTTGTTTACACTTTCTAGTCTTTGTAATTCATATATTCGTCTAACACGGGTGGATCTTTTGACGGAAGATCGCTGAGGAGGCCTTTGGTAAATCTCTCCAGTAAATTGTCCAAGCACTCTATCAATTAAACCAAGGTCCTTTTGGTGATGAATCCTCGCAATAGCATAGTATTCTTTTGGTCCTAACAACAGGATTGATAGTGCCTTGGTAGCATCCCCTAATCCGATTGGTAGAAGACCGGTAGTACCTGGATCAAGAGTACCACTGTGACCCGCCTTAGTTATCCCAAGGATTCTTTTTGTCCAGGCAACCAATTCATGGCTAGTAGGTCCTGAAGGTTTATCTAACAAGATAATTCCATTATCCAAAAGAACATCCAATGGTCTAGAATCAGGATGATAGCCATACCTTGTGCTAGTAACATCATCATTTATGATCTCTAATGCATCTAGTCTTAATGTCATTTTGTGTCCTAGTATATTACTGAATCGTCATCTTCTTTATAATTTCCTTACACAAATAAACAAGTGATTCAAGCGAGAGAAGTTCAGTATTAATCATGAAATCAAACACTTCAAGGTTTTCTCCGAATTCTGAACCATAAATTTTCTTGTAGATTTTTTTATTTTCCCTATCCCTCATCTTTACAATGTCGATAGCCTCTACTATTGTGATTTTGTCGCGTATTGACATTCTTTCAGATCTTTTCCGTTGAGAAGCACTTAGCCAAAAACTAATTGGTTCACTAGTTAACCAAGGAAGTGTATGACTAGCAATAATAACGTTACCTTTCTTAGCAATCTTTATTAATTTTTCATCCACCTGCCTGTCAAAAATTGAGTTCTTCTTACGCTCTTTCATAAAACCTATCGCTTCATTAGAATCCCACCAATCATTTCCCGATATCGTGTAACCTTGTTGACGTGCTATTTCCTTCAGGATGTCCCCCCCATTATACAACTTGAATCCGAATTCCCTTGCAAGAGCTTGGGCCAGTGTAGTCTTGCCTACAGCTGCATTCCCTGAAATAACTACACTAATTTTCCGTATACTCCTCGATTTCAATTCTTTGTCACTTGATGTGTTATATAGTCAACCCAATAACAATATCTATCTTACCCACATTTTGGTATTCGTCGATCAGGGAGATTTCTTTAGTAATTCCACCAAAAGTGATGTGGCAGAATCTATCATGTTGTCATGGTTATAAATAATTTCAAATGGAGCACCTGTCAAAATAGAAAGCGATGAAATCATGGACAAAGAAACTTCTATATCCCTTTTGATTTCATCAACTGAAATCAAATCTCTTGTCCTTGTACTGTCATTTTTTCTTCTATTTAGAATTTCTTCGGAATTTGCGGTTATCAAAATAAGTCTTTCAGGATTTAGCTTTAAAATAAGATTCATTGGTAATCCCGGATAATAACCTGATTGCGTTTTTATAAAAAGATGGGTATCAACAACCACTATCGAATCGTTCAGGCTGGAGATATGATCAGCGGTCATATTTTGTAATCTTTGCTGTACGTCTATCGTTTGTTTTCTTATCTGATCTCTATCATTTATTCCCAATTTTTTAGCTTCCTCGAACATAACAGATCCAAAAACCACTGTGTTCAAAGTCGTTCCTTTTTTTTGTAACGTTGTTGTAGCATTAGAAATTATTGTGCTCTTTCCTACTCCAGGAACACCAACAATAATAACTGTTTTTTTTCTAGGTCCTTCCAAGGAGTGCCGCCAATTTAGGCATATGGATATCTACTTGTTCTCGGACTAGGAGGTTATAATAATTAACCAATATATCGACCATAAGCAGTATACCAATTCCCGTACCAAATACATTTAATACATTTGACACTGATGCCAAGAGTCCGATTATTATTCCTCCTGCTATTGTAACAGCTGGTATGTACTTATTCAGTAGTGTCTGGACTGAACTTTGAGTTCGTCTAAAGCCTGGAACTTGAACATCTGCATCCAACAAATTCTTTGCTGCCGCCTTTGCAGATAATCCACCTAATTCCACCCACAGTCTACCAAATACGGTAACAATAGCTGTCATAAATATGATATACAGTATTGTCCTTACCGGATCAGCAAGCGCTTTATCAAAACTTTGGGGAGATGTGGTATAATACAGGACTCCGCCAGTTGGTTGTTGTGAACTTTGTGGATCGAACTGGGCAATCCCGTTAAACAATGGATTTGAATTGTCAGGATTATAGTTTGCCCAGAGCATCTGTCCCATGAAAACAGCGTTTGCTAGTAATGCCGAGGCCAAAATAACTGGAATGTTAGACGTATATAGCAATTTTATAGGATATACAGCTGTAAACCCTCGATACTTTGTAGACACTATAGGTATATCCACATGAATACCCTGAGTATACACGAGTGCCAAAAGAACTAAGGAAGTAACTATTAGACCAAAGATACTGGGGAGTTGACCACTTCTAAAGAGTGCGTCTGAGATGTCTCCGTTAATAGCAGAATGTATGATGAATGGAATTACTCCTACCGGTCCATCTTGTGCAGGTACCGGACTGAATATACTCCATAAAATTCCCTGAGCAACTCCTGCCATAATGAAAAGACTGATACCAGAACCTAGTCCCCATCCTTTTTGAATTAGTTCGTCAAGGTACATTACAACAATACTAGCCCCAATAAGTTGTCCAATCAAGATAGGAATAAGACTAGGATGAGCCAGCAAACCTCCATATACACTAACACCATAAAGTGCACCCTCTGCAATAATGACGATAATAGTAACTATCTTTGTTGCAGATGTGAAGAGAGACCTATCATCGGGGTCCTTGAAATTTAGCTTAATTAACTCTGAGCCCTTTAATAGCTGCATCAACAGACCTGCAGTAACGATTGGACCTATTCCTAATTCTAGTAATGTTCCTTGTTGTGCAGCAAATATGACTCTCGCAAATGCCAAGAAATCAAATTGCGGCGAATCTGTTACGCCATAAAGTGGAATTTGACCCATAACAAGGTAGGCAAATAATGCAATTCCGCACCAAATGAATTTCTCACTTAATCCAATTTTCTTTTTAGGCTTCTCAACTTGAGGAATGTAAGCCGAGACTTTCTTGACTACTGTTCTTACAATACTTTCATTGTGCACTGTGGTCATTTGAAATTATACTACCTCCTGCCGACTCTACTTTCTTTTTAGCACTTGCAGATGCTTGTGCTACCTTAATTACATAACTTTCGCTAATGTTGCCGCCGCCCAAGAGTTTTTGAATTCCTAATGATCGAAGATCTAGAACAATTTTATCTTCCTTTCTACCACTGAATCTAAGTGAGAGATTCTTAAGATCTCTCAAATTAATCCATTTTTTGACTAAAAATCGACTATATGAGTTTAGTGTATCATGTCCAAAATGGTCGGGTTCTTCAATTACAGTTCGAATCCAAAAATGCTTATGTTTTCCTCCTCCGCCTATGCCACCACGGCTACCAGATTGTCTGTGCTGCCCTATTTGACCCCATCCGCAATATCTTGTACCTCGATGTCTGCGGCTTTTTCTCAATCTAGTGGCCATGTATGATATACCCTATACAATCAAAATAAGAGTGTAAATATAAATGTAAAACTCATTTTTTCTTCAACAAAGTCATACCATTCTTTTTACAATTTCAAGCAATTCCTTGTTATTGCCAAGGATACCACCATCTGAGAACTGTTTTTTAGTATTTCTTTTAAAACCACCTCTGGGTGGATTCAAGCTAAACCAAGGTTTAATATTATTTTGATCCGAGAATTTTATTTTATCATTTACAATGATATCTACCAATTCATCAATGCCCTTGTGGTCAGATTTACTCTTATTTTCATCCTTTGATTCTAATGTTGGGTTTTTCTTTTTACCTCTTTTCTCAATCAAGATTTTTATTATATCTGAATCCGCTTTTGACCAAGCTACCCATTGATTTATCTTTCTTAACATCCCCAAATAGTTCGTTGTCTCGGGAACAAGAGTGGCAGAAAATTTCTTGTTCAAATAGAGATTCCTAAGGGTAGTCAGTGCCCAATATGGCACATTTACAGTTCCTCTCATTCTAACTACTAATAATGCCATTTATTCACCCTGTGATGTAAGTTGAGTTTAGAGCATTAAATATTGCCATAGCAGTAGAAGTCATTGTATTGGTAGATCCGAATGATTTTGTCCATGCGTCCTTTATCCCGGCTAGTTTTAATAGATTTTTTATATTTTCACCGGCCACAAGTCCTAATCCTCTTGGTCCTGGTAGAATCTCTACTTTCACACTTCCGCCTCTTCCTCGCACATTGAAAGGTATCGAATGCAGTTGCGTGCATCGGCATTCCCAACTGCCACAACCTAATTTCACTGGAATTATGTGAAGATAGGAGTTAATTGTTGCCTTGTCTATAGCAATTCTCATTTGAGATGCCTTACCCATTCCGATGCCAAACCATCCTGCTTCGTTACCAACAGCAACGAGCGCACTAAATCTTGTCATTTCTCCAGCATCAGTTTGCTTCTGTACTATTCCTACGTGCACTACTTGGCTCTTAATATCAGGAAGCAAGTGCTTTACTATTTCAGATTCTTGAATACGCATACCATTCTCATAAATCTGTTCCATTGAACTAATCTTGTTTTCAATAACCATCTGTCCCAGAGCAGTGCGTGGCTTCCATACTGTTGCTTGTTCATTGCTTCTAGGATTGCTCATTTTGAATCTCCTTTTTTCTTGGACGACTTTGACTTGGTAGCCTTAGACGATTTATCTGATTTCTTTTCACTCTTATCATTTACAATCCTGTCCTTTACTTCTGAAAAATGACTGGGATATTTTTCTGGCTCCAAACCTAATCCTAAGTTTGACGAAAATCGTGATTTGTAAAGATCATCATTTGGCTTTATTTTTTTTGCGTAATCTGCAATATGATTTCCTTGAATTCTTTCTTCAGAAGGAATAATATCTTCTGAAAATGGCATTTCTAATCCTGCCTCAGACAAACCTTTCAAGCATGCTGCGATTTTTGTTGTAAAGTTTCTCTTGCCGATATACAATATTGCTCGCGTAATTTTTTTTTGGACACATTTTTTACCTAATAAAAGACCGACTAGGTAGCATGAAGGTATATTCTTGCGTGAACCTTTCCAACCATATGATAGTAATTCGTTACTATGTACAGATGCCATCACTTTGTCTCCGAGGAGATCCGGTCTTATTAGTTGAGCTGAAACGTTTTGATCACTTACATTAACGGTTACAAAATCCTTTTTACCAATAAGCAATTTTTCTCTCTTTCTGTAATTTGTTTTTCTTTCTCTTATTCTTCTGAGTGTGGAAGTATAAACCATAAACTGAAAATTCACCTATCTATCCTATTTATAAATTTGACAAGATTATGAATTACTTATAAATCTTCATCATATTGCTTTCATTTTGGGTTTAGGTTCGGTTGACATCTTGTTTGCTACCATCGCAGCAAAGGCACCCGCGCCTATTCCATTATCGATATTTACGACGGTCATACCCATTGAACAAGTTTGAAGCATAGATGCCAACGCAGCAACCCCATTTGATCCAAATCCGTACCCTATAGAAGTTGGAACTCCAATTACTGGTATGTCAGTTACTGAAGAAACAAAAGAACCTAATGCACCCTCCATTCCAGCCACTACAATTATTATGTGAACTTGAGAGTTTATCATCTTCGAGATACCCTTCAGTGTTCGATGAATTCCTGCAATACCTACGTCATATTCTACCACAGTTTCGCTGCCCATTACTTGCGCCATAATTTTTGCTTCCTCAGCAATTTTAATGTCCGAAGTTCCAGCACAAAGTATGCCTACTTTGCCATTCTTTGTAGGAAATTTATGGGATTTGGAGGACACTAATATCGTGTTAATTCCCATTTCAACTTTCAGATTTTCCTTTTCAAATTTTTTACGTAACTTCTCCATGTATTCTGGCTTAACTTTACTTATGACAGCAAATCTTTTTTTGGATACCGTAGCGAGAATAATTTTATAGAGATCTTTCAGCTCCTTTCCTTGAGCAAGAATAACTTCTGGTATTCCGCTTCTTAATTCCCGC
>DASUMD010000171.1:0-7331 GCA_036277875.1 Nitrososphaeraceae archaeon | reverse complement strand
CTTTGTTCTTTTACTCTTCGTCCTAATGCGCCATCTTCAACTAATTCTTGACGTACTTGTTCATGAGTTCCAATTTTTTCATAATTTTTTTTGGAAATTAAATAGAAACTACCAAAGAAATAGCCGATCTTATTCTTTGGATTATTTACACGAAGTGGTGAATATCTTGTATGTAGAAATACAGACAGTACGGGTAAGGTGAATTTTGTAATAATATCCGAGCACAAAAGCTTAGGCACTAATGTAAGGGCATCTAACTCATCATGCACCATTGTATTAACTGCGGATGACAAAGCATCTGATCTGTGTACGGTATCAGCGTCGGTAAACAAAAGGATTTTTCCAGATGATTTTTGATAGCCTTGGAAACATGCCCAACTCTTTCCAACCCAATCATCCGGCTTAGGCGGAGACTTTACTGGTATCAATCTATGATTTTTTTTAGATAATTCTGAGATAATTGAGAGCGTCTTATCTGTAGATGAATCATCAATTGCGATTACCTCATAGTTATCATAGTCTTGCGATAACAATGACTGTAAACATTTCGATATTTTTCCTTCTTCATTCCTTGCTGGTACAATGATACTGATCTTAGGTTTTGATTTTATTCTATATCTTGCTGACCATTCTAATTTTGGTGATTTTGAAATTGACCAGGTGATCAAAACAAGAAAATAGGACCAGCATGCAAGGATACCAATATTGATTGCTAATATGATACCAAGAAGTACAATAAGGAGCAATTGGTATCGTTAAATTATTCTAAATATAGACTATACGTTTAAAATTAGGTTGGATGATAACGACGTGCATTCTATCAAACTAATTAATTTGGAACAGGTGCTGATTCATACTCTTTTTATTATGCCGGTCTCAATATTAAAGGGATCATACACCCAAAATCTGCTTTAGTAACGCCCTGTAATCCACATTTTCTTTACTACTACCAGGTGCAGGTAATTCAAAAATTAGTGGAATTGGGCGATTGGCTCTAATATTGGTTAGTTGAGTCCGAATTTCCTTACCAATGTCTTCACTTATGAGAACAAGTCCTACATCACTAACACTATCTAGGTTGTTGATGTGATGAAGAGCTTCGGATGCTGATTCTACCTTAACGCCTTCGACACCGGCCAATTGAAAGCTTGTTACAAAAATTCTACTTCCAACAGCCATTATTCTCAATTTGTCTTAAACACCTAATCATGCAGTTCTTTTTAATCCTTTGTATGATATTTTCATGAACAAGGTCTGATTTACATTACAGATAAATCATGGTTTTTTATCTCTTTCAGCATTGTCTGAAAATCAGGATTTTAGAATATTATACGTTCTACTTGATGGAATTGGTGACCTACCAAATCCGGACTTGAATGGCAAAACTCCACTAGAGGCAGCAAAGACTCCCAATATTGATTCCCTCGCAAGAAAGGGGAAAATGGGTCAGGTGATAAGCGTAGGCAAGGGAATATCCCCTCAATCTGATATCGCAGTATTCAATATGCTAGGTTATGATTTTCAGGGAAAAAAATATGCAGGAAGAGGAATTGTGGAAATAATTGGATCCGGAGTTGATTTCCGTGACGGCGACTTGGCCTTAAGAGGTAATTTTGCGACGTTAGATAACAGCAAAATAATAGATAGGCGTGCAGGCCGGGATATCATTAAGCAAGAAGCAAGCACTATATGTTCATTTCTGGAAGACAATATAAAATTTGACGATCCAGATATCTCAGTTAAGATAACCCCTACAATCTCCCATCGTGTAATTATTAAATTTAGACACAGCAAGAAATCGTTATCTGAAAAGATAACTAATACAGATCCTGCATATGGTAAATTGAATGGTATCGGGATTGCTAAAACTGATGTTGATGATATGGTTGTCCAGGAATCTGAATCAGAAGACAATTCTGAATCATCGATCTTGTCAGCAAAAATCGTTAATGAGTTTACCCGTAAGTCAATTTCTCTATTGAAGGAACACCCAGTAAACCTTAACAGAATTTCAAACAACAAGAAGCCAATGAGTATAATACTATTGCGAGATGCTGGTAATAGTGTTCCTCATCTTCAACCTATTAATGAAAAGTATGGCATTTCTACTTCTTGCCTAGTCGATATGCCTGTAGAAATCGGAATTGCAAAAATGATTGGTATGGATCTATTTTGTTCACAAAAAATTGATGATTATAAACAAAAGGGAAAAGATGTTGCAAAAATCCTTAACTCATATAATCTTGTCTACGTTCACATAAAAGGACCTGATGAATATGGACATGATGGAGATGCATCGGGTAAAATGTCTAACATTGAATTGATAGATGAAAATTTCTTTGGTGAATTTTTGAAAACTGTAACTAAGGAACATGTAGTCGTAATTTCAGGCGATCACTCTACTCCTTGTATTAAAAAATCACATTCAGATGATCCAATCCCATTATTGATTTCAGGAAACGGTATCAAAAGTGATGGAAGTCAGCGTTTTACAGAATCCTGGGCAAGTAATGGTTCCATTGGTACTTTGAAAGGATCGGAAGTAATTTCAAATGTATTGAACATGATAAGCACACAAAAGAAGAAATAGAAATCTAATCTTGTCTTATACTCACTGCTGGCTTCCAGTTAGGATAATCTTGCATTGTTCACATACTTTTTCATCAATATTTCTTTCAAGACTATGATGTGCATCGCAAATGATAAGTGAATATCGCATATAATTGCACAATGCGATAAATTTCGATAATGTTTTTGCAGTATATGCCCTATTGGTTGAAAGATCATCGCCAATTTCTTTAATCATACTCATAATTTCACTTAGTGACATTAGTTTTGAGATTAATTCATTATCTCCACGTGTGCCTCTTAAATAATTGCTTACGGCTGCTTGAGTAATTCCTAACATTCTAGCTACCTCTTCTTCCTTTAGCCCTTTTTCAATTACCAGCTCTTTTGATAATATAGCTCTTACCGCAGGGATTAGTAATTTGGATTCAATTTCTGATGGAAGTAGCATTAGGTGTGCCTAAATATGGCATTTTAAATATATATAGTTTCTTTTGCTCATTGAGCGGATTAGACAAAGCTATCCATTATTTTTTTTGTACGTGTTATTTTTCAATATTTGACATCTTTCATTATTCCCAATTTGTCATTTCTTGATGCCTTGTGGAATGAGATTTGGAAGGAAATGTCAAATTAATTAAATCTTTTTAGCACGATGTGTAATAATACGGAATTTTGACCAAAAATTACATTTATTAATACTTGAGAATATTATTGACTAGAAATTGCAAAAATTCGACGACTTAGACATGAAAATCTTGTCAGAACTTTGTAAGAATGCTAATATTTCTGTGCCACGATTGAGTAAAATATTATCCACTAATTCATCTGTCCTATACAGCAGAATTAAGCGACTATACAAGAGGAATTTAATCCAAAAATCTACTATAATTGTAAATGAACCTCTTTTAGGAATAAATGTCAAGGCCGTAGTTGGAATAAACAGGGATCCAAAATTAAAAGAGGAAATTCACATAGCATTATTGAAAATATTTCAAATAATCTCAATTTCTGAAGTAACTGGCAGGTTCGATATCTTGGTGACCATTAGTGCTACTACTCTCGAAGAACTCCACAATGTTGTTATAAAACAGATTGGAAAAATCGAAGGAGTTCAGAATACTGAAACGTTTGTCGAGATGCAGAGGACGGAGAAAGAGCGTATTTTTACTACATGATTTAACCAATTACTTTTCAAGATAGGAAGAAAATCGTTGGCTTATTGATCTTCTGTACCATGATACAGTAACATATTTAGAAGATTTTATTTACAAGTAAGTAATGCAATAACACATTGTTTCGTATATTTTGTCTTGAGCAGTGTTTGATATTTCACTAACTAGGTATTTCAAACCCATCGACCAGCATCAACCAATTGAAAATTCATGTGCTCGAGTACGTTCCACAATTGGTAATTCTTGTTAATAGGAGGTTTTATCAGAAACTTATAGTCAGTTGGCCCATTTTTAGATGAATGCATTCAAAATTTGTTTACAATATCGATAGATTCAAATACTCCAATAATGCGATAAAATGTGAATTTTTGTATTCCGTACAACAAAAAGTACAACAAAAAGTAGTGGAAATAATTCAGACATTGAAACTTGCAAAAAAAACTAGCAAAGATGACTATATGACCCACCTCAGGCTAGTTTTATTAGGTATTGGCATAGTAGGTGGAATAGCTTTTGTCATTAAATTGATTGCAGAATTTCTGACATTTTCGGGAGAGTAAACGGATTATTTTGTCAGAACAAACTCGATTTCGAATAATATTAATTTACTAGTCGTAGTAGTCCTATACGAGAGCTAATTTGCGAAAAATCATAGGGACTCTTGGATCTCACTGTTCGCTTCAGGTGCTAAAGGGCGCGAAGGATGAAGGATTTAAAACTCTATTGATAACTGAAAAAAAGAGATATCATGTGTACAAGAGATTTAACTTTATTGATCACGTTATCCTAGTTGACAGTTTTAGAGATGTTCTAAAGTCGGATATTCAAAACAGATTAAACAAATTGGAATGTATCCTTATACCACATGGTACTTTAATTTCAACTTTAAGTTCTGATGAAATAGAAAGTATTAATGTACCTTTTTTTGGTAATAAATTCATTCTACGATGGGAGGCAGATAGAAATCTTAAGCAAAAACTAATGTTAGAATCAAAATTACAAGTTCCAAAAGCGATAAAATCTAAAAGCGAAATTGATGATCTTTGTATAGTGAAGTTACATGGAGCTGCTGGAGGTAAAGGATATTTTCTTACATCTGATCAGAACGGTTTCGAAGAGGGATTCCACAAACTCTTAAACGATAATGTGGTTACCGATGAAAATGAGCTTTACATTCAGGAATACGTAAAGGGAGTTCCTGTTTTCCTCCATTTCTTTTATTCTCCAATCTCAGGAGACATCGAATTCATGGGCGTAGATAGGAGATACGAATCCGATATTGATGGTATTTCGCGCATTCCATCGAAACATCAGCTTAACGTGCCAACAGAACCTACCTACAACGTGATTGGGAATATCCCACTAGTTCTAAGGGAATCACTTCTTGAGGGAGTGTACCAAATGGGAGAAAACTTTGTTCAGGCCTCCGAAAGGCTAGTCCCTCCGGGAATCCCAGGGCCTTTTTGCCTGGAAGGTGTATACACTAAGGATGCAAAATTCATTACCTTTGAATTTTCCGCAAGAATTGTTGCCGGAACCAATCTGTATGTGTCCGGTTCTCAGTATTCAGAGTTCCTATTTCAAAATGGCATGAGTATGGGAAGAAGAATGGCATTAGAAATAAAAAATGCCATAAGTAAAAGGAAACTAGATAGAGTACTCACGTAGTAAATCCACGATTTCGCTTCGATTGCCTTCAACAAGATTATTGATGAATAAGATCTATTGAATTTATCAACCCATAAATAGGGTTTTTCAAGAAGTGTTCCAAAGTCTTTTTATCTTTGATATCCATCACTATCACTTTTTCATTTATGAGTGATACTGTTATAGGAACGTCTTTCCATTCCAAAACTCCATTAGTATAAATATCTACATTGCAATTAAAAACTTGAGTATTGTTACTTTGAGTATTGTTACTTTGAGTATTGTTACTTTTATTTTTTAGCAAAATCCCGAGTCGATCTTGTGAACCTTGATCAATTGGCTGATTTGAGATTGGCTTATAAACAATTGTATGAAAATGGATATCGCTTCCATCAGCTTCAATCATTGTAAAGTTACTCTTGAAATAAGTTACATTATTATTTATTACGTCAGCCCTCCATTTCCCACCCAGAAGATATTTGGAAGATAGGTTTGTATTGATGTCCTTGACAATGGGTTGAGTATTATTACTGGATACATCTTGCAAAAACAAAATGGTGTTTATTGTTCCTTCAGCATTGAAAGATGAATTTGCTGATTCATCCATCAGACTAGCCGGATCAGTAACAGAAGTTTGTCCATACACTTGTGAATCAAAATTATTATTGTCATTAATAATTAAGAATTGATTACAAATCATAAATGAGATTAAATTAAAAATGGAAATAAAAATCCAATTTCGGTGCAGTATCATTACTCAAAATTAGAAATTTAACATAACTTAAATTTTACTTTCGATGATTTTTGGATAAAGAAAGGATTTGGAACAACTGTAATTTCAAAAATAGTTATAACGGAGTGTCGATGTACTAAAATTAATATACCATCGTAAAATCAATGAGACTGATGTTTCATGTTTCCGTTGACAATTATGGCATATCTGTAGGCAACAAAAACAAAACAATTTACCTTGATCCTAATAAACAACCTAACTCTGGTTTCATTTTTATTTCTCATGCACATACTGATCATTTATACAAGAGCGTTAAAGAAAACGGTAATAAGATTATCACTTCAAAAATAACTCACAAGATTGCTACACATCGTGGATACAAATACGGAAGTACGTATGAAGAACATGATTTCAGATTACTGGATTCCGGACATATTCTTGGATCAAATGGAATCCTTATAGAAGATGAGTTGTACTATACGGGGGATATTTCAATAAGAAAAAGAGCTTTTATGAATCCGGCAATTATACCCACAGCGAAAACTCTGATAATAGAGTCTACCTTCGGTCATCCTGATTATGTTTTTCCAAAATTTGAAAGCACCATTCACAAGGCTAATTTAATAATTTCAGAAATGTATCATCAAGGTATACCAGTCATTTTATTAGGATACACTCTAGGAAAAGCTCAAATTCTAACAAATGTATTTAGACATTGGAAACCGTTAATTGTACACGATTCAATAGACGAAATGAATAGACTTTATTCAGAATTTGGGATCAGAATGGATAATTACCTTACTTTGTCCGAAGCAGAAAAAAACAATATGCTCTCTTCTCACAAGCCATGGTTATTGATAGCTCCTATAGCATCATGCAAAAATGGATTTCTACATAATATCAAGAAAAAATATGGCGCTCTATCTATTGGATTCAGCGGATGGGCTGTAAAGCCATCTTACAAATATGCGTTGGGATTAGATCATTGTTTACCTTTAAGCGACCACTGTGATTACAACGATCTAATCTCTGTAGTAAAGAAATGCAATCCTGAAAAGGTATATACCTTTCACGGATTTGCAGAAGGTTTTGCACAAAACCTACGTTTAATTGGTTTTGATGCAGACCCGCTTGTTTACTTTAGAAGTAAAAAAGGCAAAACTTCAGTAAAACTTGACACTTTTTTTGGTAGATCAAAATCTTGAACT
>DASUMD010000170.1:0-2402 GCA_036277875.1 Nitrososphaeraceae archaeon | reverse complement strand
AATGTTAAACATGATATTATTTGAGTTTCGGCCATCTCTTCCGACCAAAATGGAACCTTCTTTGTAATAAGCTGCAAGTGACTGAGTAATATCCAGTAAGAAATCAAGAGAAAGATCTTGACCAAAAACTCCTCTAATTCCGTTAGTACCAAATAGTGGCATTTCTTATTCATCATAAGTAAACACCAATATATTCTAAATAATAGATAAATTTGGTCGGCTAACTTTCATTCGGTTAGACAATTAGATGCGGGGGTTGCCAAGCTAGGTCAACGGCGCAGGTCTCGCAAAAAGCGAGTGCGATGCTTAGAATGGATAACATTCACGTTCCTAGATCCCTGTTCCTTAGGGATTCGTGGGTTCAAATCCCACCCCCCGCACACAAATTTAGGAATAAATTATTAATTGTTTATTTTACTTTGGTTTCAATTAGTCATTTTATTATCACTGGAAAAAACACCGAAATGATTCAATTCAATCAAGAGCTGCATATTTTCTTGTGATTTTCATCATGAAAATGGATATCACAAAAATCTGCATTACATTTGTAACAATGCCATCCTGACAGCGTATAGCAAACTGAACATTTTCGTGTAGGGTTATTATAATCAAAATCCCTTCTTGACTTTTTGAAAATTTTCTGTCTCTGCTCCGGACTCATTTCTTGCAAACCAAATTGAAAAGATTTAACGTAGAGAACATATCCTTGCTAGTCTTTTAGACATAAATTCACTAAAAGTGTATTTATCATCGCTTTACAATCGGAATCAGCTTATTTAAGCATTAGCGTTCTAAATTTTAGAATCCTTTAATTTTGAGGCATTTTAATCGAATGTATTCATGAACAAAAGTGACAGACTGATAATTGAGTTAACAGTTGTAGGAAAGGATAGGAAGGGAGTAGTTGCTGATATAACTAATTTTATTTTTAAGAATAATGGAAATATTGAACAAATAAATCAAGATGTTATCAATGGGCTTTTTGGTATGCAGCTGGAAGCGTCATTCCAGCAGGGTAATTTTAAAAAAGTAACTTTTGATGACGAACTAAAAGCACTGGCAAAAAAACTAATGATGGAGATAAAAATCCACTACCAAGAATCTAAAAGATTAAGGAACATTGCAATATTTGTTAGCAAAGAAACTCATTGTCTTCTTAAACTATTAGACGCGAAAAGTTCCGGGGAAATTAAAGCCAATATCGTTGTCATAGTAGGAAGTGAGAATACAACAAATTCTATTGCAGAAAAATTCAACATCCCTTTTTATCATATTGCACATTCACAACAGATAGACGCAGAGAATGAAATACTGGATATTTTGGATCGCTACAATGTAGATTTGATAGTACTGGGCAGGTACATGAGGATTTTGACTCCAAACTTTGTATGGCGATATCCAGATAGAATAATTAACATACATCCATCATTACTACCTGCATTTCCCGGTGCCTACGCATATGTGCAGGCATATGAAAGAGGGGCCAAGATTGTAGGGTGCACTGCGCATTTTGTAACAGAAGACCTAGACCAAGGACCAATAATATGTCAAGAGTCATTTAGGGTGAGACCGGAAGATAGCGTAGAATCCATAAAAAGAAAGGGACAGAAACTTGAAGCAGTAACATTGCTTGAAGCAGTAACGCTGTTTCTAGAAGATCGCATAGAGGTCAACTGGGGAAGAGTAGTAATTAAAGACAAAAAATAGGATCTAAAACTTTGAATTCCAGATTACTCGATACTTTGAAGATTCATTTCATTAGTTTAATAACTCAGTAGAATATCTGTTATACTAATGTCCTTATATCATCTCAGTAATTATGAGATAAAGAGAGGAAACAAGAAGATAATAATTCCCTTAGGATCAACAGAACAACACGGGCCACACCTTCCAGTAAGTACAGACACAATAATTGCAGAGTATTTTGCAAATCAACTCACGAAAAAAATACCATCTTATTCCCTTTCAGGTATTCCTTCTGGGGTATCATTCGAACATCGACCATTTTTCAATATTTCGGTAAGTAATGATCTCCTTTCAGAACTGCTAACTCAGATATGTGTTTCGTTGGGAGAAAATGGTTTCAATCAAATAATAATAATAAATGGCCATCGCGGAAATATGGGAGTTGTACAATATATTCCACAAAAAGTAGAAAGAATTAATTCAAAAGTAAAAGTATTTGGAATCAACTATTGGCATTTGATTGAAAGGGAATTTGATCATGGTGGTTTTGTAGAAACTTCATTAATGCTGGCCATTGCACCAAAATTAGTTCAAATGCATAAGGCAAAGAGCGGATATTTGAACAAAAAAATGTTGCATTCTACATATACAACTTTTCTGAGTAATACCTCGTCATTTAAGATCACCAGAAATGGTGTCTTGGGAGATCCCAGAAA
>DASUMD010000169.1:0-3223 GCA_036277875.1 Nitrososphaeraceae archaeon | reverse complement strand
TCTAAAGATCAAGAAATTCCAGAGATCGAGAATTTCAGTGAAGGAAAAGAGGATGGTATTTCGGGAATCCTTCAAATCAAAAAGGTTTAATTTAATTTGGTTTTTTTATTTCAAAAGGTGCATGGCATTTGACGGGCGACCAGATCCATACAAAGGATATGAAGAGAAAAGTCCATGCACCGTTTAGGTTTTGCACTATGCGGACTAACTTTGTCGTAGACTGTAAATAATCAGAATTTATAAAAATTAGCTGAATATATTTGGACTGGCCTGTTCAATCGTTATAAACTCAAGTTTTAATTATTCTAAGATTCCAAGATTGTTGCATGTCATTAAGTGGAGTTACCGTAGCCATTACATCAAGCCGGAGAGCTTCTGAACTTGCAAGCTTAGTTCGAAAGTTTGGAGGTATTCCATATATAGCACCAACTATAGGAATTAAAAATAACAATGCGCTGAATTCTGAGTGTATTAAATTTATAGAAACCATCAGAAATGAGAGAATGCAATTTTTTGTATTTATGACTGGTGTTGGTGTATTCAACCTATTTCAAAATATTCAAAAAATAGACCACTTAGACACCGTGATCGAAAAGTTACGAGATACTGTAGTCATTGCAAGAAGTAACAAACCAGCAATGGAACTTAGAAAATTTGGCATTAGAACTAACCTTGTTCCCGATATCAATACTATTGAAGGGATATTGAACCTTTTGGGAAACTTTGATATTAAAAACAAGAACATAGGGATATTATGGCATGGTGATTACTCACATTCATTTAGGGAAAAGCTTGAATCTTTAGGTTCAAAAGTATTCGAATTTTCATCGTATAGTTATGCTACAAGTCTTGGAAAAACGAATGCCGCCATGTTAAAGGAAATGGGATATGACTACGTACCCCCTAGCGAAGAGAAAATTGGAAGGCTCATAGAAGATATAATGGCAGGTACTATAGACACAATCACCTTTACGAGTCCGCCTGCAGTTAAAGAGTTCTTTGAATTTGCAAAAAGAAACAACCAGATTCATGCGTTAAAAGAGAGGCTAAACCACAATCTACTTGTTGTGTCTATAGGGCCGTCTACTTCAAAAATGCTTGCGACATTTCATGTTCTAGTAGATGTTATGCCAACTACATACCGCATGGGACCTATGGTAAAGGAATTGGTCGATTTTATTTCATCGTACTGATAGTGTATTTCGCGATCTAGCGCGAAATTGTTATGAAATTCACGTAACATTTTTTATGAGGTCACACTAATAATAAACAAATTGACTAATTTTTGCCCTGAATGTGGTGGGGAGTTAAAGTTGGATACTGCTACCAAGAATTTCATCTGCAAAAGCTGCGGTCTTTTTGCTTCCAGGGAAAAAATGGAAGAGTTAAGGGATAAAACCTTTAGGGATGAAGGCAACGATAGGAAAAAATATCATGATGACTATCTTGATTGGTGGACTTCGTCAAAGAAAGACAAGCAAAGAATGTAGATAGAAAATCCTGTAAGGAGTTCTAGTTACGGAGCAGCGTCCATTGGTACCATATGATCTTCCTTTCTAGTCTTTAATGCCGTCATGAGTTCCGTCTCGATAATTCTGGGCAATTTTCTTATTTTGTTTACAACTATATCGCGCATTTCTTCCAAGTCTTTTGCTCTTATTTTTAAGAGAAGATCAAATCTTCCATGCATTTCATGAATTTCGAGAACCTCCTCTATGGATGAAAGGCTATTTGTTACTTCATCAGCGGTTCCAGGTTCGATGTTTATGCCCATGAATGCCAGGTGATCATAGCCGAGTTTATTGTTGTCCAAGGCTATGGTGAATTTCTTAATAATACCCGCGGCAATTAGTCGCCTGACTCTTATATGAACTGTAGCATCAGATATTCCGATTTGTTTTGCAATTTCAACAAAGGGTAGCGAGGAGTCTTTATTCAATATATTTATGATTTTGAGATTAATTTCATCAATAACATCATGGCTAGTCGTCAAATCAAAAATTACTTTGTAGTTATATACTTAAATGCTTTTAGAAATAGTTTTCTTGAGGACCAGTGATAATTTCCTGGACCGTGCGAATGACGATAAAAGGTATTAATGATCAATGCTCCCAAGCAATAACAATTCCGATGTCCAAAGTGTGCAGTAAATGCAAGAAAAATAATTCCATATACTTAAGGCAATATTCTGGAGAATTTTTGTGTAAAAAATGCTTTATCAAATCGATAGATTACAAAGCAAAAAGGACAATATCAAAATATTCAATGATAAAACATGGTGATACTGTGGCAGTTGCAGTCTCGGGAGGTAAAGACAGTCTTGTGCTCCTGAATATACTAAAAAACATATTCAGTGGTCCAAGTCCTGAGCTAATAGCAATAACTGTAGACGAGGGAATTAAGGGTTATCGAGATGAATCATTAAGCATTGTAAAGAATTTTTGTTCCAGCATAGGCGTTGAAAACAGGGTAATGAGTTTTAATGAGCTTTTTGGATTATCAATGGATAAGGCCATGGAGGTTAGACCCTCAGAGAAAATTTCATCATGTTCGATGTGTGGAACTTTTCGGAGAAGGGCAATAGATATCCTTGCAGAATCTTGTGGAGCAAATGTTATTGCTACCGGGCATAACTTGGATGATTACATCCAGACTTTTCTTATCAATTTGTTTGCCGGCGATGTGGAAAGAATCGGATGGACATATCCAGAACCAGTAGAGTATGGGAATAGTAGTTTAAGGAAAATCAAGCCATTAATGGAAATATATGAAAGAGAAATTGTAACGTACGGTATTCATACAAATATTCCATTCCAAACAGAAGAATGCCCATACAAAGACGAAAGTATAAGAAGTGCCTTTAGGAGTCATTTAAATAATCTTGAGAAAATACATCCGGGCATAAAATACAATGCATACAATTCAATCTTGAAAATTGCAAAGAAGGTAAAATCTGCAAATACAAGTACAATTAATACTACAAATGTAAATAATGCTATTCAGCAGGAACATAGACGATGTCTGGTATGCAATAGAGATTCTTCTAACACAGTGTGCTCAGTCTGTCGCACATTGAATTTGTTAGTCAAAGGAAATTAGATCCTGCTTTCTCTCCATCAATGCAATTTTGTTTGAACATAAAAGTAGAGAAAACTTTACCTGGGTGAGTCACGTAGTTAGTTATTTGTATTAGAAGTCTTAAATAAAATTCTGGCGACTGATC
>DASUMD010000168.1:0-3573 GCA_036277875.1 Nitrososphaeraceae archaeon | reverse complement strand
TTTACTATATGATCTGTGTAAACATGTTTGGTTTCAATTCAAATTATGTCTTTCTTACTCCACTGAAGGAGACACCAAGAATTTGATTCCTTGTTATCCTAACAACTTCGAATATAAGACTCTTCACATCTCCAGCCGTGTTACCTAGTATCCTAACCACTATTCCCTGTCGGGTTGGAAGAATTGACACACCTCCGGATATCTTGTCTTCGAATTCATTTATCTTTTCTATAATCTCATGTTTGAGGCGCTTCACATAGAGTTCTCTTGTGATGATATATATTGTGCCAACTACTTGAAACTTTCCCAGTATGCCTTCAACAATCAAGTCTTCTTTCTTTGGTTGTAACTTCATAATATCCACAAATCTGGGTTTGCGTAAATGATTCTTCGCGATAGTTTTAATGTAACAGACGTCGTATTCAAAGGCTTCACCACTTTCTACTCTACCTGGAACTATCATTTCTGAATAGAGCATTGTCGCATTGTCATGAACACTCAATTCTACTTCTTGGTAAAATCTAGAATTATGAAAAGGTATTATCTGATCGGGTATGTACTCAAAATAGCTTCCTTCTCCCACGTTGATACTGATCATCTGAGTTGCATAATTTTTTTCCATCTTGTAAATTCTAGTAGCTCCCTGTGTGGTAACATGAGCAAAAGCACTGTTACCGAGCGTTATACCAATACGATATCGGTCACCTTGCAATATTCCCCCTGAAGGCGAAACGATATAAACATACGCCATTGCAGGCAGACTTTCCTCCAAATACATGGCACGTTGTATACAAAGTGGTACACGGCAATATTGTTCTCGAATAACGGTTTTTTCCGTATCAGTATCTCTTTCAAACTTTAAGCGCAAAATACCGACCTTTCCAGAATTGCTAACCCCAGGATGATGAGGTTCTGCGGAATACGCCTCAATCTCTGGTGGAATATTTCGCGGAGTATAGTAGTCGATGATCTTTGTCAACCTTGGCTCAAAACTTTTTGCAACCCTTTCAGTGTTTTTAATGCGGAGTCCATTTCTGTAATCCTTTTTGATATTTGCATAGTACACAATCAACCTAGTTATCGTCAGTTATTTACCAGTGTTTTAGGTGAAGCCTCAAAAAGAAGATCCCTTATGATATAAGAGACGACAATATCCACTCCTTGGCCTGTTTTAGAATTGACAAAAACTGTCGGTTTTTTATTTCGAACAATCTTTGCATCTCGCTCCATTATCTTTAGATCAGCCCCTACATAGGGAGCGATGTCTATCTTGTTTATTAGGAGAAGATCACAATTTTCTATTCCCAGTCCTCTTTTTCTAGGATACTTGTCACCACCTGTTACATCGATGATGTAAATGAAATAGTCAGCCAGAGCCGGACTAAAAGTTGTTGTAATGTTGTCCCCTCCGCTCTCTATCAGAATTAAATCCAGATAATTGTATTTTGATTCCATTTCTTCTACTACAGAGAGATTTATTGATGGATCTTCTCTCACAGCAGTATGAGGGCATCCCCCTGTGGCAACTCCTATTACTAATTCTTCAGGTACAAGTCCCTTTTCTCTTGCAAGATTTTGCCTCATCCTGTCAGCATCTTCTTTCGAGACAACGTCATTGGAAATTATTCCTGCTTTGTAACCCTTTTTAGAAAGTATAGGAACAATCTGCTCTATTAGCATAGTTTTACCCGACCCGACAGGACCACCAATTCCAACACGAGGGATTCGATTAGAAGACATAACAAAATTTAGACAATTTTCATGTAATAAACATTTTTGAGTCCATCATTTCATGTTTCATCTGTAGAATATCCAAACCTGGTGCAAATTGCCACATATTTGAAATTGGTCTTTCTATATTCTTCATGATGGTTTCCAAAATGACAGGTCTTAGTTCGTGAATTATTTGCTGACTCTCAAGATGGTCGAGTATACCTAGTCTCAAAGCAGCTCCTATAACGCTTACTGCGAATCCATATAATAGTATCAATCCAGCTTTATTCTTTGGTATATCAAGTGACCACGTCGCTACTCCAAGGGATACAGGATAAAGTCCTGTCGCGTTACCATTATTGATGGCGTTTTGATAATCCCTCAAAACTTTCTTGTACTTTGTGAAGGAGCTAACACATTTCAGTAATTGATTACCCGACCTCACAGAAGCACTTCGTGTCTCCTCTACCATTCTCATAAAATATAGTGATTTATCTGCGATAAGCAGAGAAACAAAATCCCTTTTCGTGCAAGACTCATATGCATTACCCAAAGCTGTACAATCGGACGGTCCTATTACCTGTCTTAAGTGAATAGTAATAAATCTAGAAATATCCTTCCTATTTAATTTCTTTATTTGTGACAATGATTCCAGCCCGTTGGATGTTGCGTATAGTCCTGTTGGGAAAAAAGAGTCAGACATCTGCAATAAACTGATGTCAACCCTATCTATATCAGTGTCCATGAATATCATAACCTGATTCGGGCTCAAAAATTATGTTATCACTCTTAATATCAATATTATCTATTAAATTAGAAAGTAGCTTTTGGAACAATTCAATTTCAGATTCGGATTGAATAGGAAAATATATTTTATTGTTTGTAATCTTTATGGCTCTATGCATATTCCCTATAATATGACCAAGTTTGATTGCTGTTTCCAATATTTGTTCGGCTGATATGTTACCTTTTAAAGAAATCTTAGCAACATGTTCGGGAACCCGTTTTGCTATTACCATTTTGTCATCTGTCAATAGTACTACGTCGCCGTCTTTAATATGGGAACCATGTGTCATGGTAAGAGCTAAATCCGTTCCCTTATTAGATACTTTCCTTATTCTAGCTTTTTCAGATTCAAGTCGAGTGATTTCAATTTTCTCAACATGATCACTTTTCAACATATCACGATACTTTTCTTTAAGATGCGAATCAGAATTGATGTTCCCCATTATCTTATCAATAAGAATCATAGTCTTACAAATTACCCTAGTCATACAATCGCTTGCTGATAGTTATGTTTTTTCTTTATCACTATACCTTTCTCACCGCATCTATCTTCTATGCATAGTCAATTGTCTTAAAGTTTGGAGTTTTTTCTAATTACCATCGAAAATCATACTCTTCGTCGACCTTGAAACACTGTCTCCGCTGACAGCAGTGTAAAATGAATAGAGCTTATTCAAGGTATACTAGGCCAGCTAAAATCAGGGAAACAATACACATACAATCTACATATGATACCACTCCTGATAGCCTAAGGGATTTTAAATTTACAAAAGCATTAATGTCTAATCTGAGTTTAGAAGTCTTTATCATTCTTTTATATTCCTGATCGAAAAAATCCAGAAATAGGGAACAAAAATTTAAGACATCATTTTATAGGACGTATGTAAGGTCAAATTTATTGCTAATTTGATAATTCTGAATTCTTTTGGAATCTGGAGAAAATTAAGAAATATAAGCATCCTTCGTTGATACTTACAAGTCGTAAATTGGTCGATCCACTAACATTTGTTTTAATTTCGATTCCCACAATGATTCTGTTAGGCTTACGTCATGCGCTTGATGCTGATCATATAA
>DASUMD010000167.1:0-2478 GCA_036277875.1 Nitrososphaeraceae archaeon | reverse complement strand
CCAGAGCTCCAAATGACAGAAACTCAAGTGGTTACTCGATTTCCACCCGAGCCTAATGGTTATCCGCATATAGGCCACGCGAAAGCAGTCATAATAGATGAAGAATACGCCAGAATTTATGGGGGTAAACTGATTCTGCGTTTCGACGACACGAATCCACTGAATGAAAAATTAGAGTACTATGAAGCCATTAGGAATGATTTAGAATGGCTAGGGGTTAAGCCAGACATAGTAAAAAACACATCAGATGATATACTTGTTCTACATGATTATGGAAAAAAACTGACAAGAAGTGGAAATGCTTATGTTTGTACTTGTGATATTAACAAGATCCGAAAGTTAAGAATGCAACAAATTGAATGTCCATGCAGAGCTTGTATTGATAATGGGGACCAAAATATTGAAAGGCTGAACAAGATATTTGACGGAACATATCATCAAAATGAAGCAATAATAAGATTCAAGGGAAATATGCATGACAATAATACTGTTTTGAGAGATCCTACTCTCTTTAGGATCATAGAATCACCGCATCCACTTTTGGGTGAAAAGGTACAAGTATGGCCTACTTATGACTTTGCTGCTCCTGTTGAAGATAGTCTTGACGGGGTCAGTCACGCACTGAGAACTAAGGAGTATGAGCTGCGTAATGCTCTGTACTTGGACATTTTAGATAAATTGGAATTAAGAAAACCAATAGTTGTTGAATTCTCAAGACTAGAATTTGAAAACATGCCTGTTTCCAAAAGAAAAATTAAAGAATTGATAGATGATGGTCTAATTACAGGCTGGGATGACCCACGTCTGCTCACTTTGTCAGCAATGCGTAGAAGAGGCTTTGATCCGAAAGCAATCAGAAGTTTTGTCTTGAGTCTTGGATTAACTTTGGCAGAAACAAAACCCCCATTTAAAACTCTGGAATCAATGAATCGGAAAATAATTGATCCCATAGCCATTCGACTATTTTTTGTCAAAGATCCTATAATGTTAATTGTTGATGATGGTAAAAATACCAAGGTAACATTGAATAATCATCCAACAAGGGATCTTGGAACAAGGGAAGTAGAAGTCTCCAATGTGATTTATATTTCTCAAGATGATGCCATTTCTCTTGCACAAGATAAAGAAGTAAGACTCATGGAATTGTATAATATAAAAATTAAGGATATAGATTTAGAAAATAAAAAAGTAATTACTGCTTCTTATCTTGACAACGAAATTGTACGGGATATGAAAAAAATTCAATGGGTATCAGACAAGAACATGACAAATTACAACATCCTAGTTCCAAAGGAACTGTATCTTAATGACAGATTCAACCCCAATAGTTTGGAAAATATTGAAGGATACGCTGAGGCATCAATTTTGCAACTAAAATCCCGTACTCCGATACAATTGATTAGATTTGGTTTTTGTAATACCCATGATAAAACCTCTGCTATTTTTATACACAGGTAGACAAAATGAAAATAGGCAGGATTAAGATTGAAGAAGTTGGAGAAACATATGGAATAATCTCTCCTAATGGTAAAAAGATAATTACGAAGCTTGATTTTCAAGAACAGACTGGTGTTCCAATTCCTCAGACAATAAAGGAATTCATTGTAAGAGGATGGATTGACGAAGTTAACAAGTATATTTCCGGTATTAAATTTAGTAACGAGATTAACCATGATGCGCTATTAACTCCAATTCCAGATCCATCAAAAATAATCTGTTTAGCCTTTAATTATTATGATCATGCAAGAGACGCAGGACTTACACCTTCTGATGAACCTGTTATTTTTATCAAACCCCGAACGACTTTGAACCATCCATTTAATGACATAAAGTGTCCATATTTCGTACAACGTCTTGACTATGAAGCTGAATTGGCAATTATTATCGGAAAAAATACTAAAAATATTGAACCTGAGAAAGCCGCTGATTGTATATTTGGATATACCATACTGCATGATGTTTCAGCCAGAGACATCCAATTCAAAGATAAACAATTTACAAGAGGAAAAAGTATTGATACATTCGCTCCCTGCGGGCCTTGGATAACAACCAAAGACGAAATCCGTGATCCTCAGAATCTACAAATTGTTACAAAGGTCAATGGCGAAACTAGGCAAAATTCTTCAAGTAGTAAAATGGTAATATCGATTGAGAAAATAATCTCAAGTCTGAGTAAAGTAATGACGTTAGAATCGGGGGATATTATATCTACTGGAACTCCAGCAGGAGTCGCAATGTCGATGAAGGAACCAAGGTACCTAAAGGATGGCGATGTCGTAGAAATAACAATTGAAAATTTAGGTACTATTAGAAATCGAATTACTTTTGTATAGTATTGAAACCAAATTACTGCGTTTTATCTTGGGTAATCTTTCTTAATCTGATTACTTCTTTTTCCAAAATATGGCAGTAAGTCTTGTATAATTCCACTAATGTGGATCTTATGCTGGCTAGCTGGATTGAAACATTGAGAGACTG
>DASUMD010000166.1:0-2150 GCA_036277875.1 Nitrososphaeraceae archaeon | reverse complement strand
GGAAAAAGTGATGTTATACTTTAAACAAAATGACGGTTAAAATGCAATTTGAATATGTGTGACTAGCTAAATTGCCTCTTTCACACTTTCAGAGTTTCTCTTGCTCGGCTGGTAGCTGATCTTCTAAAAGAACAATTTATTTTAGAACTTTGGTTTTTACCGCCATTGATTATTTACGTTTTGACTTTTTTGTTAAGATAATAAATTTGCCGGTTTATAGCGATTTATAATTGAAAATCAAGTAACAAATACTCTAAGCACAAAACTGGTGGATTCGTTGCTCCTTGTTCATGACCTTCGAGCTTACGATCCTCAAGCCAGTAATGTTATGATATTAATCAAATTTTGTCAATAATAGAGATGGGTATTGATATTTTCCTTCCTACAACACTAACAATTTCGCTCCATACTACATCTTTAACGCCTTCCATGCCTTTTATCTCTTCCAGAAGGTCGAGCAATACGGAGTTATCTTTTACAATTGTTTCTACTCTTAAATCGATAGTATGTTCCCCGATACTCTTCCCCACATATGTCACGTCATTTAGTTCCATTAGTTTATTGGCAACACCATTCACCAATCCGTTTCTTATCGAGATAAAGAAATCAATACGCCTCCATCCAAATTTTTCAATATCCAGCACATATTGTACTTTTAAAAACTTGTCTTCTAGTCGTTTACGTCTTCGTCTAACCGTTGTAATAGGAAGCCCTAACTTTGTGGATATATTTTTGGTAGATTTTAGATGACCGTTAGGGGTGAGCAAAATTTTTAATATTTTTCTGTCTATTTGTGATAATCCTATATCGGGTCTATCAATCTGCGCACACATTTTTCCATATATTGCGAATTTAAGCTATATATTTTTTATTTTGAAATATTAAAAAACAGCCAGCTTAAAAGGGACAAATGACTAAATGTTTGAAAAATTGATTCACTTTTGAATTTTGTTAACATCTTCATATCACTTTAAGCACATTAGAGGCAGAGATTATGGTTTTTTGAATTCCAGTCATTTATAGTGGATCAGCGCAAAGATTAGCAGGCAATATTAGTTGGTCGAGGATAATTCCATCTCTAAGAGTAAACTTGTAGCAATAGTAGACGACGAGGACGATATAGCCAAACTCTTTCTCGACGCCTTGGGAACGATTAATGGTATTACCATTTTTGCGTTTACAGATCCAGTAATGGCACTCGAACACTTTAAGCTCAATAAAGAGAACTACGTTTTAGTGATATCTGATTTGAGAATGCCCGGTCTTACCGGAACGGAGTTAATAGAGGAGTTAAAAAAGTCGAATCGATTTATAAGAACCATTCTAATGACCGCCTTCACGATAAATGATAATTTATTTCAAGAATTTACCAAAAAGGAATTGATAAATGGATTTCTCCAGAAACCTATCCGCTTAGATGATTTGCGTGCAGAAGTGAATAACCAGTTACATACATACGAGTTACAAAAAGAAGAGTCATTCATAAAAATTTCGTAAGCATCACGTAAAGAGTTCATCCTTTACCTTTCAGCTAATGATCATCGATTCCAAAAAATTCTATCCATGCGAAAATGGGATTATATAGATTAATACGGGAGTCCAAATAGCAGGAAAAGAACTGTCATTGTTTTTATGATGGATACTAATGTAGTTCAACGTTGATTAAACAAAGGTAAGATCTAAATTTCTTAAAATATATTATTTCTGACCGCTTATGCGTATCAATTTGATCAATAGGAGGCTGAAAGATGGTCTAAAAAATCAAAATTAACCAAGAAAATGGATCTTTTATATAGTGTGTATAGCTGTGTACTATAACGTTTCAGCAAAACAACTGGTGGAAATTAGGTGATTGTGCTTTTGCAGTCATTTGATGAAAACTCATTCCACCAGTTGGATTTTCTCATAACAATTGTCATCTTGTTTTGAAATAATACAAATAAAAATATGACATTGTATGATGTTTCTACATTACGTCCACATCATGTGGCTGACTTTCAGTATACCCTGCATGAGTAATCTTTACAAATTCCGCGTTATGTTGCATTTCCACAATGTTTTTTGCACCACAATAACTTAGACCCGATCTAATTCCTCCAACAAATTGCTTAATTAGATCAGTAACACTTCCCTTGTAAGGGACCATTGCC
>DASUMD010000165.1:0-3152 GCA_036277875.1 Nitrososphaeraceae archaeon | reverse complement strand
AAAGTTTGTCTTTACACCTATAGGACTTACTACAGTAACACGGATTCCAGTCCCAATCAATTCGTGTTGGAGTGATTCGGAAAATCCAAGCATGGCAAATTTTGAACCACAGTATGCGGCTAAACCAGGAATTCCAAAGCTAGCTGCCAGTGATGCGACATTTATTATACGTCCATTTTTTTTACTTAACATTGAGTTTAGGAACGCCTTAGTACAATAAATCATTCCGAGGTAATTTGTTTTGGTGACTAGTTCTATTTCCTCAATTGATTGATCCGCTACTTTTCCCAAGATCCCAATTCCGGCATTATTTACAAGGATGTCAACGTGGCCATAAAGTGAAAGGACATCATTGGCCATCTGTAATACTTTGGATTTATCAGATACGTCACAGGAAAATGAGGTAGATTCACATTTATCACTAATTTCTGACGAAATCTGTGACATACGTTCTTTGTTTCTAGAAACAAGTATAATTGCTTTGACTTGTTGTTTTGCAAAATCTAAAACTGTTGATCTCCCTATGCCTGATGATGCACCAGTTACTACGACTGTTTTCCCTTTCAATTTATTCATTGCAAGTCCTCATTGATATTGATCGAGCCTACCTTAACTAAAATTGTTTAGCTGTTATCCAAATTCTTAGATTTAATCTGATTTGCAATAGAGTCCTTACCAATTGTAATTCTCATCAGGGCAATCCACATTATGACAAGTGGTACATGATAAGTAGCAATCCTCCAAGCTATGATTACAGACAATTGAGAAGAGTTCAGTACATCAGTCAAATCCGGAATAGTGTTTATATTTGTAATATATGCCCAAACGCCCAACTCTGCTAATCCTGACCCTCCTATCGTAATTGGCAAGGTGGATAAAGCTGTAGATGCTGAAGTGGCCATAAATGATTTGAAAAATCCAATGTGATAACCGGCCGATTCTGCTAGCACTAGAAATGAAATACCCTGAAAAGCAAAAGCCACAAAGGTTATCGCCATTCCTACAGAAAGGACCTTTACTGAATTGAACGAAGCAAAATTTTCTCTACTCATTTTGCACAGATCTGCCAAAGCAATATTTGTTGAACGTATTAGATGATCTGATCTTTCTTTTGATAGGAATTTTTTAATTAATTTGAGGACAAATTTGGGCAGCTGAATATTTCTGTTTGCAGACATTACAACTACCAGAAACCAAAAACCAAATGTTGGGACGACAACTAGAATGACTAAAATGCCAATGAAGAATCCACCACTGAGTATAGCCAGACCTCCTGCAATGAATGCCAAGATACTCCCTGCAAAAACATCGGCTATTATTTCTGCAGTAGCCACCCAAGCGGCCTTTCCTGTAGGAACCCCGTTTTTAATTAGCCATGCAATCCTAACAATTTCACCGCCTATAAATGATGGAGTAGTCTGTGTAACGAATTCTCCAGCAATCCTCGCGTTCATAGTTTTCAGAGTTGTACTATAATTTGGTCCAATGAAGTGATTAATAAAATACCTGAATCTATACGCTTGTAACAAGATTCTAACCATGACAGCAGAGACAGAAAGCAGAAATGGCAATGCCCCGACAGAGAAAACATCTGCTGGGGAAACAGGTGTAAATATAAACAGTAATAAAAATGGAATAAGGCTTACAGCAACTGCAATTATCCTCCATTTCAAACCGGCTCAATGCAAAATAATAGACAGTCATATAATAATCAATAGAATTAATATATTCAACACTTTTGTTTCAAGTATATTTGGAAACTATTTTCGTTACTGGCACAGCTGGAGCTGGAAAGTCACTTCTTACATCCAAACTTATGCAATGGTACAAAGATAATAACTTCTATCCTATCTCATTGAATCTTGATCCAGGTGTTATTTCATTACCTTATGAGCCAGATGTCGATGTAAGAAATTATATTGACATAGGCAAGATAATGTCTGAACATGATTTAGGACCCAATGGTGCACTCATTATGGCTGCAGATATGATAGCAACGAAATTAGATGAAATCCAAGAGGAAGTTTATAATTTGAATCCCGATTTTGTGGTAGCAGATACACCGGGTCAAGTCGAGCTATTCATATTCAGAGCAAGTGGACCGTATTTTGTTTCAAATTTTCAATCGGATAATAAGATAAACATATTTACCTTCGATGGAATTCTCGCGTCCTCATCTCCAATCAATTTCATTTCTATTGCATTAATGGCGACATCTGTCAGACTTCGATTAAACATTTCGCAGATAGATGTAATGACAAAAAGAGATCTGGTAATTGATAAACTAGGAGATATTATGAGATGGTCCTCTAAATCATCTCTAGAAGATTCACTCCAAAATGAAAAGAACATTGAGCATTCGATTTTGAGTAAGGATCTATTGCAGGCATTATTCAAAAATAAACTAATGCAAAACCCAATTCTTGTTTCAAGCTTAACAATGAGCGGGATGGTAAATCTTACTGCGGCACTTTCGAGGGTGCTAAATTTAGGAGAGGATAAAGGAGATTAGAATTAAGAATGAAAGAAACAGTGAACTTTTGTGAAGCAAGGGCACCATCATCAACCGCTAATCTAGGACCAGGGTTTGATGTCTTCGGATTAGGACTCGATCTTTTCTATGATACCGTATCTATCAGTAAATTAGCAACAAAGAATGGAAAGATAAAAATCACATTAGAAAATAATAATAAAATACCTTCCATAGCTGAGGAAAATTCTGCAGGTCTACCGATAATGAAAATTGCCCAAAAATACAAAATCAAAAATGATCTTGACATTCGGTTAACCAAAGGAGTACCGATAGGACTGGGATTAGGAAGTAGTGCCGCATCCAGTGCTGCTGCCGTTACTGCATTCAATGAACTTTTTCAATGTAAATTGACAGAAAATGAATTATTAGATTTTGCTGCAGAGGGAGAAGTTAGTAGTGCCGGTGTAAAACATTACGATAATGTTGTAGCTTCATTGTTCGGAGGATTTGTAATTGTAAGAACATTTCCCACACTTCAATTTGTTAGAATAAACACACCTAAAGATTTGATACTCGTGGTTTGTGTTCCTCAAATGGTAACTCCACCTAAGAAAACAAAACTAGCAAGAAGCGTGATACCCAAAACTATACCTATTGAAGATCATACAAGAAATTTAGC
>DASUMD010000164.1:0-3510 GCA_036277875.1 Nitrososphaeraceae archaeon | reverse complement strand
GAATGTCTAGGAACAACAAATTAAATATGTTAATGATAAACTGAATTCATGATTTTCTACCTTGAGTAACAATTCTAGCGATGGCGATATAGAAAACTTACTCTTTATTATAGCAAACCTTCCTGATTTTCTAAAGCTTTCGATTTGTCGAACAAAAGTAAAGGAATTGGTTGAAATGACTGAATCGGAAAAAAAAGAGACCATGATTAGAAGTCTAACTTCTATCAATCTGATCAATCAAGACAAGCTGGTTAAGTTAACCAAAACGTGGATGAAAGTTATCTCAGAAATAGAACCTGATCAACTAACAATGATTTTACATTGTTATCTTGTGATTTTAGATAGTGTCAAACTCTTCGATAAATTAGATCCAAGATTGATATTGAATACTTTTTCTTCCCTTGAAGAAGGTGAAAGGGATAAACTGTTGGTTTGTATTAAGGAAGCATTATTTCTTAATCCTAACAGAGGGCAAATTTTGAAGACTATTCCTGCAAACCTTGTTAAAGTTATACTCAATTAGGGGTTCCCGGGTTTTCAGGATTCTTTTTCAATTCCTCTACCTTGTCCAAGCCAAAGAACCCTCTCTCATATTTTTTTAGTGCTTTCCTGTGCTCTGGTAATGACATGTCTAAATGCATTTCATTAATCACCATAACTCCGTAAGTAGTCCATTCTTTCCAACAGTCTTCACAGGACGGATACTTTAATGAAGAAGGGTCTTGATTTTCACTTTCTTCGAATTCTTTGCCACATTTCAAGCATTTCATTTACTGTGATGGTACATAAAGGATATTTTATTGTTTTATTTCAATAAGCGTCGAATTGGGCATCACTATCATTTTTTGTAACTGTGATTCCTCTTAATATGATCACGCATGACCTCCATACCTTCAAATTTCATATCACACTGTTTACATTCGTAAGTTCTATCATCATGGGTAATTTGAAAATGTTGCATCAATTCTTCTAAAGTCCTAAAGCGCTTACCACAAAACTCACAAGTATTTTTCTTTAGGAAACTAAATTTGTTAAACTTTAACATATAAACTGGATTAAATTTTTAGTATTTATATTAATGCTAATTCCGCATTAACAGGACAATGTATAGCTAACGATCTTGTCCTGCTAAGAACAAAATATTATTATTTTTATTTACTATCATTCTAATTCACCATGAAACAACCGGATCTTGATTTCTATTCAAGGGATACAGAAAATGTGGCAAGGGAGCTGCTAGGTAAGAAACTGGTCCGGATGTATGATGATGGCTCAGGGAAGCTACAGAGATTATCCGGTACCATATATGAGACGGAAGCATACGGTTCAAAAAATGATCCTGCAAGTCATGCTTTTAACGGTAGAACTAACAGAAATTCAGTAATGTATGGAGATGTTGGTAAAGCATATGTTTATTTTATTTACGGGATGCACCATTGTATGAATGTCACTGCACACGCCACGAATAGCAACGCAGGAGCTGTATTGATTAGATCATTAATACCAATTGAGGGAATAGGCACAATGATTTATCTCTCTAACATCAAAAACAAATTAAATTTAATAAACGGTCCTGGAAGACTAACAAAGGCTTTAGATATTAACAGATCTCATAACGGGCTCAATCTGACCGACAAACGATCAATATTACATATAGCAAATGGGATTAAACCTAAGAAGGTAATTTCGACCACTCGAATTGGGATAAGTAGAGCAACAGAAAAATATTGGCGATATTTGATTGCAAAAGAATAATGAAGGTTACGCCTAGTCCTCTAAATACTTAGCGTAATTACCAATAGTTGGCCTTAATTTTCTCAATTACCCTTTCGTGTTCAGGGCCTCTTCTTCGAGCGTATCTTTCCATTGCACCTAGTGGAACTCCTCCTAATGATCTTGCGAGTCCTGCAAAGAAGAAATTCTTTATCGGGTTATCACGACCCACTTTATGCATAAATTTCTGAATTCCATATTTGAAATTATGTTGCCATGTCTTGTACATCACTCCCAACTTTGGAGGATCCATTGTATTTCCGATATCAAAAAAGTCAGATTTTTCAAGCAGTCCTATTGGAACAAATGTCAATGGAGTTGTTGTAAACTTAGAATCTGGTTGTTCCTTTTCCAAAGAATGAAGCAATTCAATTGTTTCCCAACTATCTTCGACAGTTTCATCATTGTCTAATCCCATTATTAGTGTAAACGCCGGAACCCAGTAGTTTTCGTTTAATGTCTTGATTCCATTCTTGACAACCCAATGCCATTCAGAAGGTTTGAATGGCGCTAATTTTCTATCAGCATATTTTCCGATTAACCTAATACTTCCTGTTTCAAATCCACACTGAATGCCTATCATGTTGTCGGGTGATGCCCTAATTATTTTAGAAATATTTGGAATTAAGCGCTCATCAGCAATAGCACCAGCAAGGGTCCCATGTGTAGGATTAGTATGTTCTATACCAGTAGACATTATTCCAGAAAATAATTCTTCAAGAGCTTCTCTGTTTGGCTGCATATTCTTTGTAGTTCGGGGATTCAAGCCATATACAAAAATATCATCGCTATGCACCCATGCATTTTTTAATCCACCATATTTCATGTTGATTTCTATCTCTTTTACAACCTTCTCTACAGGATAGTATCTTAATGGTCTAAGAGTTACATCACAAAACTTACAACCACGTCCACAACCTCTCATTACCTCAATCATACCATGCATGCTAGGATTGATTATGGTTGGAATTTCATCAACTGTAGGTTCATTCCAATAGTGAATAAATCTGCCATGATAAGTATTGTCGCCTCTTTCAAACTCTTTTATCTCCACTTTAAAGGGATTTTTCTTGAATGGATTTGCAGTTTCAAGTTCATTATTAATCAACGCATCAAAAAACTTGGAACCTGCGCCATCAATTTCGGGACCAATTCCACCTAAATCACCTTCTACGATCCCGTACAAGCCATATTCCTCTATTTTTGCCGGATCATAGTTATACTGCCATGTGCCTGAAGCACCTGCAATCACTTTAGCCTTACTACCATTTTTCTCCTTTGCTCTGTTTATTTTCATATGCAGATCCCTGTTATAGAATTCATCATATGAGATCTGCTTTCTACCGTATGTAAAGGTCATAGTTACAGGACCCATGCCAAGAGGATCCATTTCGTATGTACCTACTACCTCTGTTTCAGGACCAATGAAATTTTCCACATAATCTGGATGTGCAACTACTACATCTTCTCTGCTGTAACCATCCCTTACCAAAGAAGCTTCGACCTTCCTCAGCCCATAGGGGGCATAATCTGCAAGGCCATTATGATGCGAGATGGGATTGCAAATAAAATCAAACAATAGTCTAGGGGTGACCTGATTGCGAAGAATTTTGTAGAGTAACGTGTCGTGTGACCTGTTTGGATCAATAGCTGGCGCGCAGCCGAAAAATGATGCTAACGAAATGCCTCTATACGGTGACATAAGAGTGCGATCTGCGGTAAGAACAACCTTTGGAT
>DASUMD010000163.1:0-3460 GCA_036277875.1 Nitrososphaeraceae archaeon | reverse complement strand
AAGAAGTTACCAATTACTCGTATAATTAAAGAATATTTATCAAATATTAAACTTTACTTATTATTCGATAACTTATTGTCTGATCAGTATCTGTTCTTATGTCAATAGCGTTATTATATATCACTACGGTATTTTTGTGCTATGATAATTGAAGCCGAGAAAATAAAATACAAAATTTGCGGCTTGGATATACTTACCCATAGATATCATAGACATGTTATGGCCATTCATAGCGAATAACTAAAAAATACTAATATGCAGATCTTCGGCCGTCGGTACCCACGACGCTATCGGTTCTAAAAATGGATTCTGGTATAGTAGTGAGCAGAATTACGTCAAAAGCATTAAGGCTTAGTCTAAAAGGATAACAATTTGCAGAATTCACGACTACAGCTGTACCCTCCAATACCATGCCTCAAACGTTTACATCAACATTTTGTGCCACATCTAGCACTACTAATGGTAAGCTAAAACTAAATGTAGCTCCTTTACCGTTTGTGTTATTGTATCCCGAGATTTTGCCTCCATGGGCTTCTATTATGATTTTCGATATAAATAAGCCGAGTCCGGTTCCCGATGAGGAATTTGTGACAAATTTCGAGAATAATTTTGACTCGACCCTTGGATGAATACCCGTTCCTGTGTCTTTTATCTGAACAATACCCTTATTGCCATCTTTTACTACGATTACTGTAATGCTGCCAGCTCGTGTAAATTTAATTGCATTGTTAAGTAAATTGGAAACAACCTGAGTGAGTTTGGCTCTATCCGCAACTACTAACAGAGAATTGGTCTCAGATGGTTTATATCGCAATTCTACCATGTTTTTATCAATTTGATTCTCAGCATCCTGTATGGCAGTCGAGATGATTTCGACCAAATCGCATTGATTTTTGTTTAATTTTAGTAATTTATTTTCTATTCTTGAAACATCTAAAATATTTTCTTGAAGGAGCAACAGTCTCTTTGCATTGATAATAATCATATCTAGCAATTCTTCTTCTTTGGTAACGGGTAACTTATTTTCATGTCTCAGAGATTTGAGGAGCTCAGATAGACCCAAAATAGGTTGTACAGGAGTTCGCATTTCGTGAGCCGCTACGTTGATAAATTCATCTTTCATATGTTCTCTTTGCTGTATTTCTTCATTTGCCGTTTTAAGTTCGTCACTTAAGCGCCTCTGTTCTTCAATATAGCTTCTGATAGAATCAATCATCGAGTTGAATGAATCAGTAAGTTCCCCTAGTTCATCATTACTCTTTTGCTCAACGTGGTATCTGAGGTTTCCTTTCTTTATTTCACTTGTCGCCTGCCTTAGCTCAGATATGGGCTTAAGTATTCTTGAGACTAAATATAGAATCAGTACCAAGATGCCTATATTAAGAACAGCCAAAAGGATCTGCAATATGATCAAGTTCTGTGAATTATTGTCTGCGTACGAGCCTAGAGCTGTTACCAAAATATCGGAGGAACGTACCAAGTTTGAGGCAGTTGCTTCAAGATCCTGCTTCAATACTAAAACAGTTTCAGGCGTACCTAGAGTTCCCTGAGATCGACCAATTATTTTTTCATCTATCAGAGCATTGTAGGCAGAGAAATCACTTGATACGTTATTGAGATATTCAGAAAAATCTGACGGGAGTGATTTAATATTTACTCCTGAAATACTTCCTCCATACGTGATGGCGTCAATATTTGCTTCTAAGCTATCCCGAGCAGCTTCTAGTTTTAGAATATCAGATGAGCCGTCAAGAAATTTTTCAGTTTGTAATAATGAATTAGACGTTAGATATCGATTTTTTCCAGCAAGATTGATTGAATTTCCAATGGAAGTTCCCTGGGACTGATAAAATGTCAGTATAAAAAAACTGCCACAGATCAAACCAATCTCAACGAAAACTAACAGCGCAATTTTTAGAATAACTCTTGCGTTCGCTCGTTGAAGTAGAGCAAGGAACGGATTCAATTAGACCTCCACCTTACAGAAAACATCGGTTGATATTGCTAAGTCTTTAACTATTCGCATATTCTTCTTGGGGAACTAACATTGTATAAACTTGTGCCAAAAGTTCATCCATACCTAGGGGTTTCTTGATGAAATGTCTTTGGCCCCTTATAGGGTAAACTTCCTTATTTTCAGTATTGAAAGACTCTACGCTACTAAGTGCTGTGATAAATAGGGTCTTGATTTTTGAATCCTTTGATTTAAGTTGGTCATACAATTTAAAACCATTAGGATCTGGCATCTTAATATCTAATATTGTCAAGTCATATAGATTTGGTTTAAATTGTTCCAAAGCCATAGCCGGGTCTGTAAAGCAATCTACGTCGAATCCATGACTTTCGAGTATCAGTTCGTAGGTTCTGCCTACGTCCTTATCATCATCCACTAGCAGAATCCGGGCCATTTACACCGACCTCGCAATTATTTCATTACAATCTATTATCAAATAGATGGTGTTAGAAATATTACTATAATGTATTAAGTTTACTTATTACTCGATCACTTATTAACGAATGAGGAATATTCTTATAGATTGTGCTAGAATCAACCGACTTAGGAGATGTCTAGTGAACAGCAGGATCGCGGCAGGATCGTTAGTGTAGTAGATGATGACATAGGTACTGCCACATTCTTTCACGAGGCTTTACGCCAAAATATTGATGGAATTTCAGTTTTCTCTTTCATCGACCCAGTCAAGGCATTTGAACATTTTACAGAGAACAAGGAGAACTATGCACTAGTTATTTCTGATCTAAGAATGCCAGGTCTAAATGGTTTAGAATTACTCAAAAAAGTAAAGACTTCGAATCCCAAAGTAAGAACGATATTGATGAGTGCATATAATTTTGAGGAAGAAGAAAAGTTCCAGCAATATATGGAAGAAGCTGTGATAAACTCAACTATTGAAAAGCCTGTCACAATGAATAGATTATATGAAAGAGTAAGAGAGCAATTATTTGTTAATTAAAAGAGAACATAAGCGAGGATTGGTGTAAGTGGCTCAAGTGAAGAAGCGAATTCTGATAGTGGATGACGAGAGAGACGTTGGAATGACTCTGAAAATGATACTCGAAAATTATGGATACGATATAGATTCCTTTACAGATCCGGCTGTGGCTTTAGAACAATTCAAACCCAGTCTATATGACTTGACGATATTAGATATTAGGATGCCAGAAATTAATGGCTTCGAATTATATGACCAACTTAAATCAAGGGATCCGAACATCAAGACTCTATTTCTCACAGCGCTAAGTAGCGTAGTGTCTTACAATACTGAAAATAGCACAGTCTACCCTATAGAGGGAAAAAGACTTTTCGTGAAGAAACCCGTAGGCAACAAGGAACTTTTGGAACAAGTTAATTCAATGGTGAAGTGGAGATCTAATTGAATCCGGTCCTTGCTCTACTTCGACGAGCGAACTCTAAAGTTATTTTAAAAATTACGCTGTTAGT
>DASUMD010000162.1:0-6428 GCA_036277875.1 Nitrososphaeraceae archaeon | reverse complement strand
GATTCCTATGCAGATCGAATCTATGTTACAGACAGATGGACAGAAACTGGTACTGATGCAATAACCCAAAAAGATGTCGAAGCAGATTTAGAAATTACAGTTGAAATTGTCTCAGGCGATGTTGTGGATATAATTTATCAGATCAAGCCATTGGAGTACTTTGGCGACCACTATTGGATTAAAAATTATAGACAAAAGACAGATACCAAAGCAAAGATAATTATCGACACGATAATATGGAACTCTAAAATTGGCGATAAACTAATAGATCACTACAAAAAATCACAAAAATTATCAGCTGAAGACGCACTGAAAAAATTAGATGAACTAACCCCACTCAAAAAGAAACCAATATCTCGAGATCCTTCTGTCGCACAGGATGTAAAGTCCCCGGAGCGCTCATCTCAACCACAGGTTCAGGTAAATGCACCATCAGTTACACCGCCTCCACAAGCCCCTCCCGCAATGACAGGTGGGGATACAACCATTTCACTTGTTGGGACAGGAAATTCATATTCAAAGATAGATGGTCCAATAGACCCTGAATTCAAATCAAAACGCCAGGTAAAAGGAAGCTACCAAGGAATTAAGGTGTGGGGTCCAGTTGATCCGCCAGGGCAGCTTGGTATCTGGGGAACCGAAGTTACAGTAGATTTCGATATTTGTGTAGCCGATGGAGCCTGTATTGAAGCATGTCCTGTAAATGTCTATGAGTGGTTGGATACACCAGGTCATCCTGCATCGGAGAAAAAGCCTTTCATGATAAGAGAGAAAGATTGCATTTTCTGTATGGCATGTGAAAATGTTTGTCCTCCTCAGTGTGTAAAAATATTCCAAAAGGGTCAATAATGTCAGCAGGCTTGCAGTGAACCTATAAATATTTACTCGTACATTTTTACAATAGGTAGTGATAGAAGATAATATCAGAATTTAGCGGTTATTTGTACTATGTTTTGATGGCAATAGCTTGGATAATGACAGTTTACACATTGAATTTTAATTATTTGAGTTACAGGTCTACTAGGAATTCAGTGAATAATAAGATTAGAAAGAAAATCAATTATTCTGCTGAAACATGCCCGCGAGTTACAATTCAGTTACCAATCTATAATGAAAAATACGTGGCTACACGTCTAATCAATGCAATTTGTAGTATGGATTTTCCAAAGGAACGTATGGATATACAGGTACTTGACGATTCAGACGATGAGACGTCAAGTATTATTGAAGCTTTGGTTGAAAAATACAAAAATAACGGATTCAACATATCAGCTTTTCATAGAGTAAACAGAACTGGGTATAAAGCAGGAGCCCTTAAAGAAGGACTAAAATA
Organism: Nitrososphaeraceae archaeon; assembly: GCA_036277875.1. Taxonomy (GTDB): domain Archaea; phylum Thermoproteota; class Nitrososphaeria; order Nitrososphaerales; family Nitrososphaeraceae; genus TA-21. Next base: position 5,095 of record DASUMD010000162.1, on the reverse strand, counting down.
TGCCAAGGGTGAATTCATTGCCATATTTGACGCTGATTTTATTCCTTCAAGTGATTTTCTAAGAAAGGCTCTATGTCATTTTGACGATTCCAACATTGGCCTTGTTCAGGGAAGATGGGGCCACATTAATGAAAAGTATTCAATTTTGACAAAGGCTCAAGCAGTATCTTTGGACTTCCATTTTTTCATAGAGCAAAAAGCAAAGAGTCTCACACACCTTTTCATGAATTTTAATGGAACAGCTGGAATTTGGAGAACATTGTGTATAAAAGATGCAGGGGGTTGGCACACAAGCACGCTTGTTGAAGATCTAGATTTGAGTTTCCGTGCACAGATGAAAGGCTGGAAATGTATCTTTGACGAGGATCTAGTTGTCAATGCGGAACTCCCTGTTCAAATGAATGCTGCAAAGCGTCAGCAATTTAGATGGGCAAAAGGATCCGTACAGGTTGCAAAGAAACTTTTGATAATGTTACTATCTCACAGAAAACTTTCTATAGATACTAAAATTCAGATATTCATTCAACTAACCAAGCACATCATTAATCCTCTATTCCTCATACAGTTCCTCATATTTCCCATCCTATTGCTGCTGAATTATCAGATTTATGATACCGCTTGGGCTCCAGCACTTGGCATTGTTGCATATCTTCTACTAGGACCGGCAACATATCTGATAATGATTAGAAAAATCTGGGGTGAAAATTGGAGAACAAAAGCACTTCACTATTTGTTCATGATATTCTATGCGGGTGGAATTTCCATTAACAATTCTGTCGCCATATTTGACGCCTTGGTTGGAAAAAGGAATGAATTCCTGAGAACACCAAAATTTGGAATAATGGAAAAAAATCAAGATTGGCGTAATAACAAATATGCTTTACCATTTACAAAGACTACTTTGTTGGAAATCTTTTTTAGCGCCTATGGTTGCTTTACAATTGCCATATGTTTGTTATCTGGAAATCCCATACTTGTACCTCTTATTTCCATACAAACAATAGGATTTATTTACGTAGCGTACCTCAGCATAATTCAATCCAGAAATATTAGGAACAAGACAAGTCTCTATTTGGGACCATCAACTGAATATAATTTACAAGATGTAAGAGCTAATGATCCGTTGACTTGATATTGTTTGTATAATGACTAACGTACGCAGTCAGTTGACATGCAGGCCTAAATGACTCCGGCTTCTCTTAATTTATTGGGTAAATAAGTATCAGCCAAATACTTGAATCCATATTTGAAAAATGCGTCCAATTCACATTTCTCTTTTCGTTCAAGAAATAGATTCAATTCCTTCTTCCAACGTTTATCCTGAAGCCATGGTTTTTTCTTCATATCGTTTGCCCTGTTTAAATCCTCCGGAGTAGCTGCAAGTCTGGCAACCTTTGGTATATTATATTCATAAATATCAGAAAACATCATACCTAGTACCTTTGAGTTTGGTGTTACCAACCTGTCACTATCATAACTTAATGATTCACTTCCTATTTTGTAACGTAGTGCAATACCCAGTCCCCACGGATCGGCATCAGCAAAAATAACAACCGGCATTTTCCACTTTTCATTCAACATCTTGACCATCATTCTAGTTGCTCGATCTGGTTCTCCCGATCCTGTCAATAGTATCGCATTATATTTTTGTATGAAGCCCGATTTTCTTATGTTATTGAGTACTGTATCTTTCTCGACCACCATAACAAAATCCGCCTTTACCTTCACAATTTCAAGATCTCGGATGTTGGTAGGTATTAGTTGGGACGTAGCCCTGCTTCCTAGATTGCAATCAATCAGATCTCCACCCACACTAAGTGTTATTGGTCCTGAAATCATTCCTTTGGGTTTGGAAGTCACAGAAAATTCCTCTCGAGGAACATTTGTCAAGAGTTCAATTGCCTTTATTGCATCATCAGAGTCATCCTGCCCGTTCCAGAATTTTTGTTGATTATTTTCATCTCCAACCGTGCTTAAAGTGGCGTAATACATACCTCTTATGGTACTTTCCATTTCTTCGTCTAACAATTTTCTTATGGCATTTGCCATGACCAAATATTGCGCAAAAGTTGGTATCTTCTTTGAGCTATTAGGACCAACCTGAACTGTCTTCTCTCCTATAGTAAGCATCCTCTTCTCATCTGACCAGACGGTATTATCATATCCCACTTTTGGAATTTCAAGACTTGGCATAATACCTTCAACAAGAATATCGTCTCCGACATTTTTCATTATTTTCCTGATTCTATTAGTTATTTCTTGATGTCTCTTATCTTTTAGTGCCATGATCCTTTACACTTTATTTTTTAGTAATTTTACGAGGAATATTAATTTTAGCTGGCTTAATTTTGTTACTCTGTTTTGATACTGATACTCTAGATCGGGTATCAAATTTACTCAACTTATTTTCATTCCCATTATCGTTATTCACTGTATTCTTTTTATTGCCTGGTTCAACTCTTTTTTGGTCCGAATCTGGAAAGATTTGTTTAGCAATGTTTGATAATTCCCCGCCAACATATTTCTCTGCCAAGTTTTGAAATGCTTTGGAAAGTTTTTTTGAGTCAATTTTAATTGATTCTGATATTGCATTTACTATGAAGGGTATATAGTGCTTATAGAGCCTTAATTTGTTTTCGTCCTCCTTTATCTTCAGTTCCCTTCTTATTTGTGCACTTACTTTTCTATAAAGATCTGAAAGACATGATTTCATATACTTTTTCAGATCGCCTTCGGAAGCAATGCTCTCCTTTCCTGCAGTCTTATATGGTATCTTTGTGGAACATATATGAAAGAAAATGTGGATTGGAAGATATTCTACTGTTCTATCGGATCTTGTTTCTACATTAGAAAATTGTTCCTTAACCTCTTTTTTTGAAATCCCCATCTTGTTTATTCCTACTTCAGAAATTACTTCTCGTGCAACATCAGAACCTTCATCGTATAGAAGTGGGATTTTATTAGCAAATCTATACAGTTTGAATGAAGGAATATCCCCTCCGTAAGCAATTCCACATTCAACAATTGTCGGCCTATTATTCACAACACAAATTCTTGAAGAATAAGATGTCAATGATGGTTTTAATATCTTGGCAGACAAATGAGTTTGACTTCCAGAGGTGGATGTCTCCTTATTTAGAATAATTGAATATTCAGATGTCATTCCGACAGTCAGGATTTTTTCCCCTATTGGACTCAAATGGTCTGTATTTGGAGACTGAAATTTCGTATGCTTGCAAATATTTACAACCTTAATCAACTCGTGTTCGTCATATTGGTCTGCAGGTTTTACGGTCAATCCTGCTCTATTAATTATATCTTTAGCCTTATCGTTTGACATTTTTTGGAATGAATTGGAGAGTATCCCTTGTAGAGTTGTCTTCTGATTCATAAAATTAAAAATGGCTTTCTTTAGAGTTTTAAGATCCATATCAGAGGGATGTGGCAATACTTCCCTTGAAGGATTTGGCATTATCTGTGTTCTTCTTTTGAACGTTACCTTTCCTTCATCTGTTTCAAATATAATGATCGCATATGGATTAACAATGCTTGTTTGACTAATATAGTCATAGATTTTGTTTTTGGTCACAGGGGATAATTTTGCACGCAATATAGCTTCAACTTTGAAACCAGATTCACCTTCTATTTGCGATTCATCATTTTTTACACTCTTTTTAAAGAGAGTGATTGGTTTATTTGTTCCAATATCCGTCCTGAGATCAAAATAATATTCTGATTCTTCTTCTGATTTGGACCATACTTTGAGAGGATGATCCGTATCCTTTGTAGAAAATGCTGCTATCATCTTCAATCCAACTCCAAAAAGACCCCTTTGTTGCTTCTCGACGTATTTGCCAGAAGTTAAGAATGAACAAACTGCAACAGGAACTTTCTCTGAAGGTATTCCAATGCCGTTATCCTGACAAGATATGATCCACAGATCATTAAGTGGATCTAAGAGTTTTAGGCTTATACGAATAACTGGTAGTATGTGATTAATTTCGCAGGAATCCAATGAATTTTCTATCAACTCTCTCACCGACATATACAGAATCCGTTCTCCAGTAAAACCTGCCAATGCAGAATTATCGACAAAAAATTCTGATTCTGCTTTTCTATTATAATAGATTTTTGATTTTTGTTTTTGAGGGATTTGCAAAATAGTTTTGGTCTGTTTTGTTCCTTTCTCTAAGACTTCAGTTGTAACTTTTGATGTCAATTGACCAAGTTTGTACGTTACTAGATTTAACTTTTTATCAAAAATAGTGAGATTGTTGTGAAAATGGATAAAACATCCTTATATTGAAGACCCATAAGGAGTTGCCTCTTTTTTCAGTACTATTATTTTATGAGAGCTGAATTGTAACAATATCCTGTTTTTACCTTTAAGAATCACTATAAAATCAGATCCCGTACCGACTATTTCACCACCGAAAAGATCTTTAATGTTCATCTTACCATATGCAGTTCTATCACTTATTAATATTGAGACATTTTACTCAGTTTCCACTGTGTTTATGGAGGTAAAAATAATAATTCCCACTTACATTTTTACCTAGTTTATGGATGTTGAAAGCAGAATTGGCCTTGTATTACGAGAACCTACTGAAGAAGTTGTTGAGATGCAAGAATTAAGGAAAATATTTGAAACTAATGCCAAACCTCGTCATTACATTGGTTTAGAAATTTCTGGGAAACTTCATTTGGGAAGTCTAATTTTGACCGGTTACAAGATAAATGATTTCATCGAGGCAGGCATATATAGTAATGTGTTTCTTGCAGACTGGCACACTTACATAAATAATAAGTTAGATAATGATTGGCAAAAAATAATTGAGGTCTCCAAATACTATGCTGAGGCCTTCAAATTTTTTTGTCCAGGAGTCAATATCATTTTAGGATCAACTTTGTATGATAATTATGATGATTATTGGAAGAATTTTATGATCTTTAGTAAACATATGACGTTGTCACGAACCTTAAGAGCATTAACTATTATGGGTAGGTCAGAAAAGGAGAAACTTGATTTCTCCCAATTGATGTACCCTTCAATGCAATCAGCAGATATCAAGGCATTAGATTTGGATATCGTTCA
>DASUMD010000161.1:0-2084 GCA_036277875.1 Nitrososphaeraceae archaeon | reverse complement strand
ATATATGAATCAAGTAAAATATCAAGGTTGACAAGAATTTAGTATGAAACAGTTTTATAATGAATTTGAAGTAAATTCTAATATCGAAAAAGTCTGGGTATTTTATACAGACTTAAAACATCTTGAGATAATTAGTCCGAGTGATATAAAATTACATTTGATAGAAAGTACAGATAAAATATTGAAGAAGGGAACAGTAGCCTGTTTTTATGGACAGATAATAATAAGTGCTCAATGGTGTTCTAGAATAACTTTTTTTGAAAAATATGAATATGTGGATGAAATGATTCAAAATGGAAGTAAAAAACCTCCATTCCGACTATGGTCTCACAGGCACAGATTCAAGGAAATTGATGATTGTAAAACTAGAGTATTAGACAAGATTGAGTTTGAGTTGCCCTTTGGACTCATGGGAAAATTGTTAGAATCGTATATCGAACTTAAGCTTCTCAAGATTTTCGAACATAGAGAACATGCGACAAAACAATTTCTTGAATGAACTTATTTATAGCCGAGTCAACGGTTGCTTTCTAATTAGATAAAATGAGATACCTAATGCGGATAATGAAAGCAACAACATAGTACCAAAAATCAAATCATATGCCGTGGCAGATGGAAAATATTGATATTGATTCTTGGATAGAGTAACTAGAAATAAATGGGTCTGCATGAATACTCCAGCAATTGTTGGACCAATTGAACTCCCTATGATTCTCAATAGATTGCTAATCCCAAGTGAGATACCTATTTGTTGGAATGAACTTTGCACCATGACAATATTAGTACTACTGACATTTGTTAAAGACAGCCCAACAGATATTACTACCAAATAGATCGATATATAAAACTCATTGAATCTCATCAGCAAAAGCAATGAAAATCCCAATGCCATGGCAAGGGTACCAATCACTAATGGAATTGTCTGTCCAATTCTTGTTATTATTAGGCCAGCTAGGGGACCCAAAATCAAGAGAACAAGTGCAAATGGCAACTGTACTAATGACATCTGTATTGCATTATTATTAAAACCCACGGGATACGGACTTTGAGCCAGTATAGGTAATGTCTGAAATATGGTAAACATCGACATACCTACAATCAGTAAAATGATGTTTGAAGACAATATCCTCCTGTCGAGAAAGAGGCTTGAGGCGATAAGTGGGAATTTAGTTTTTCTTTCAAACAGCAAAAAAGCAACAAAGCTTAAAATGAAAACTGTCAAGCAAAATAAAGATGTTATTGGAACACTGATGGAATTTAATAGTTTATCGCTAGTATCAAAACTATCTGTCTTAAGAAATGTTATGAATAAAAGAAATGTGATAATGCTTACCCCTAACAATATCGAACCCCATAGGTCAAATTTTTCATACGAGTCCTCATTTTTAATATTGGAACCTTTAGTTGCTTTCTTTTCCGTTGGAATGAATCTCACAATGATGATTATTAGACATATGGCAATTGGAATAATGGAAAAAAATGTCAATCGCCAACCATAAAATTGCACAATAGTCCCGCCTATTGCAAGTCCAAGTACTGAACCACCTGCAAACATGGAGCTTATGATTCCTTGACTTATGGCTAGTTTTTCTCTAGGAAAATGTTCTCTGACAAGTCCGAAAGTAACAGGGAAGACTGAAATTCCAATTCCCTGCAAAATTCTTGACATTAGTAACATGAAAAAATTAGAAGAGAAAGGCGAAATGATAAGACCAATAGTATAAATTGAAATGAGAATTATCATGATCTTTTTCTTCCCATAAATATCAGATAATTTTCCACTGACCGGCGTCATAACTGCACCTGCAACAAGGTATGCACTTAATATCCAGGATGAATTATTATATGATAAATCAAATTCATCAATCAATTGAGGAAGTGCAGGAAGAAGCATCGTTTCTGTATACATTGATATGGTAGCAATAGAACTTAGAATTGCAAGGGTCGTCCATATCGAATGATTGTTATTTTCTTTTTTAAACAAGGGTTATCTTTTTTGATTATAATAAAACTCAAAGATCAATATAATAAATTTTACACGGTGCTATGCCCCCCTTAAAGTATGCTATTTGTTCATCCCTATC
>DASUMD010000160.1:0-2530 GCA_036277875.1 Nitrososphaeraceae archaeon | reverse complement strand
CATTTCCTCCCCTCCTTGCAAAGTCGTACAAAGTTCTAGGTCCTGTGTTTGGGTATCATTTGCTACTTTTGCTGTTACTGGTATCTGCATCGGACTTCCATCCTTGGCACCTTGTACGCTTAGGGTTACAGTAACTTCCTTTGCTTCTGTTGCATTCAACTCTTCGTCATCGCCGCCCTGAGCTTTTAGGGTGAAATTCAGAGGTATCTCTATTTGTTCTGGAGACTGTCCCCCAGTTTGTTCTTCTTCTTGCGCTAGACTCATCATTGGGTAAGGCACACCCAATGAAAAAGCAATTGTTCCTACCAAAATAAATGCTAGTATATTCATTAAGATTCAATTAGGACTTTAAAACTTATAATAGTTAATGCAAATTGCTCTACTTTTGAATAAATTATGTATATATGTTTAAATTTATGTCTTAAATCCTTTATATCAATTGTTAAAAAGTGCTTATTGATGCTTTCAACGGATATCCACAATCAATTTTAAGATACTAATTAATTTCGTTAAAACTCTGCCTACTTTTTTGTTTAATTTAAACTAGATATTTCCATATTTGGGTCATGTCGTCGAAAAGATCAATAATCTTTTATTTCTTCTGTATTGTTAATACATCCATAAAGATTATCTTATGATAATTAAAAAAATCGAAATTACTAATATCAGAAGCTACAAAGATAAAACAACCATTGAACTTCCTGTTGGGAGAATACTATTTCAAGGTGACATTGGTTCAGGAAAATCAACAATCCTTTCTGCAATTGAATTTGCCCTTTTTGGTCTGGGTGATATTGATGCAAATCATTTACTCAGAATTGGGGAGAGTAAGGGGTCTGTACTATTAGAATTTGAAAGTTGTGGCAAGACCTATAATGTCTTTAGATCCCTCTTAAAAAGAGGAAATAAAATTTTTCAAGAAGAAGGTTTCTTGTATGAAAACGGCATCAAAAGTTCATACTCAGTTGGTGAATTAAAATCAAAAATTCTAGACATAATTGGAATAAATGAAAGAACACAGACTAAAACAACTTCAACGATATATCGTTTTGCAATTTACACTCCCCAAGAGATGATGAAAAATGTATTGACGTCCAATAGTGAAAAAAGGGTCGAAATACTGAGAAGAGCATTTGGTATAGAAGAATATAGCACGGCAAAAAAAAATGCTGAGAAATTTTCTTCTTGGATACGCACGGTCACCAGGATAAAGAGGTCTTTGCTGAATGATTTGAGTATTTACAGGGCAGATAAACAGAAGATAGATGGTACCATAGAATCATTAAAGGAAGAAATTGACTACCTTAAAGATACCATAGTCACTCTTGATGATCATATTCAGTTGATCTTGAAGGAAATGCTGGAAACGAGGAAAAGAAAGGAAAGAATACTACAAGCAGAGTCTTCGATTTTACATCTCAAATCTACAATAGACAAGAATTTGAAACTAAAAGAAGAAACGAATTTAGAGCTTGATAGAATAAACCGTGAATTAACTGATATATCGCAAAGTGAAAAAATAGTTGCTGATCTTACTCCGAAATATCATGACTATATTCAAAAAAGGGAGGAATTAGTAGATGTTACTGAACAAGCTATGCAATATGATAAACTATTACTCGACAAGATAAAATTAGAAAGTAACATTAACAGTGACCGTGAAATGTTAAACTCTAATATCAAAAGTTTAGACTCGGAATTATCTGAACTTTCGTTGGAAAGAGAAATGTGCAACAAAGAAATAAAGAATTTAAATCACTTGGAAGAAGAAGAGATTCTACTAAGTAATAACATTACTGATTCAGGTAATTTCGAAATGGAATTGGAGGGTGTTTCTGATAATCTCTCTAATATTAAGTCAGAGATGATTTCAATTAATAATGAAATATCAAAACAGCAATCAGAACTTGACACAGTATTACAGTTAAGACAAGATGCAGTTTGTCCGTATTGCAAGCAAAAATTAGACCGACAACACATTTTAGAATTGGAAAATAAATTTTTACAAAGGAAGGATTTCATGGAGAATAAACTTGGTCAAAAGGAAAAAGAGCTACAAGAGAATCAAGATAAGAAAAATGAGTTTCTAAGTAGGATCAAACAAGTAGAGTCTAAGAAATCTGAATTACAAAAAATTCGAGTCCAGATAGCAAAATTAAATGTTGTAGAGAACAACATTAAACTACTAGATCTTAAGATAGGCGAAAAAACTTCAAGCAAGAGATCGATGCAAGCCAAATTACAAGATGACTATTTTCTTGAAAAGGTAAAGAAATTGCATGAAATAGCTGACAAATTAACTACATTGTATTCCTCTAGGATGAGTTATGACTCATTAACTAAAATCGTAAACGATTACCAAAAGACAGATCTTGAAAGTACATATGTTGAACACTCTAACTTGATGAAATCAAAACAACGTAACATTGAAGAAAAAAGAGTTAAAGAAAAATCATTAGTGGGATTAAGTGATGAGATATCTGCCCTATCTAAGAAACTTAACGAAATGAAAGCAGTCTATCAAGATAGT
>DASUMD010000159.1:0-2795 GCA_036277875.1 Nitrososphaeraceae archaeon | reverse complement strand
TCTGATTTGTTGTGATAAGGTGTATAACATCAGACTGCATCATAGCTGAATAAAACCTTTAATGTCCAAGGACTTATAGTCATTGAGGTTGACAATCAACAGAATTTATGATCAACTTAGCACGATTCGCAATATGCCTGTTGAAGGGCTGATGGAGCCCTCGATTATAATATCTAAGGATGAACCGTTATCAAAAATTATCAGTACTTTAATTGAAACTGGTTCTTACGACGTTTTCATAGAGTTATCAGGAAAAGTAGCAGCCTTGAATATTAGGGATATTATAGGAGCCAAAGATATCAAAACAACAAGACCATCTTTAGTTGGAAAAATAATTCCAGAATTGAATAGAAAAAGTGTGGTTGGCGAAGCGGCAAGAATAATGAGTCATTACAGGATGAGAACCATACCTGTAGTTCACAATGGACGGGTCGAGGGCCAAATTTCAGCTAAGCGAATTGTTGATTCGATAAATAAACAACTGGTAGGAAATAAACTAAAAATCAATGCATCTAACATTATGACAGGTGATCCCCTGGTTATAGATTCTCACAAAAGTGTATCCGCAGCCATGTCCATTATGAAAAGAAGAAGAATTGATCATCTGCCTGTAGTTGATAACGGTCTCTTAGTTGGTATCATAACGTCATCTGATATCATGAAGGTAATGTCCCCTACTGAGCGGATAGGTAAAAAGTCAATAGGTATAAACAACGCTGAGGATAGACTTTCCGTTGAAGTCTCTGGTTTGGCAAACGATGATGTAATAACTGCAAACGTAGACGACAGTCTCCGGGGTGTCTGTGATAGAATGATAAGTGCGGGTTCCAGCTACTGTATAATTAAAGTATGGGATGAAATCCAAGGAATTATTACTTATAGGGACATTGTTGCATTATTGGGAGAAAAAATAGAGGAAGATATTCCAATGTTTATTGTTGGTCTGCCTGATGAACCACTTGATGCAGAGCTTGCAAAATCCAAATTTGCAAATATTACCAAATTCATGCGAAAAATTCATCCTGATATAGAACAAGCTCGTTGCCATATTAAATTAAGAAGGGTCTTGGGATCAAGAAAGAGATACGAAATTGATGTCCACGTTAGATCCACTCATGGTAACATTTCTTATACCAACGTCGGGTGGGATTTGGCAAAGCTTTTTGATGAAATGAATCACGCTCTGAAAAAAAGGGTTGCCCACAAAAGTAAAAAAAGTCTTTAATTTCTTTGTATGTGACGCAATGAAGGATAATCAAGCCTCTCGTCAGTAACTGTCGTATATTGAATTAAGTACACAATTTTTCATCCAACGGGTATAGATAAACATTGGCCAACTCATCTCTAATTCTTGTTGAGTGGACCTTTATTGCGTTTTTAATCTCTCCTCCATCAATTCCTGTTCCTTCTATTCCAAGTACATTTTTTGAATCGATTCTATCACGTTGAGGGACGAATTGATCTCCTGGATAGGGTTCAAGCGTAACTCTCTCTTCTCCTAACAACCCTAGATCGCGGACAGAGTTCGACATAATACGTCCTCCATCATTCAGAATCATGTCGATACCATATGACCGCCTGATTTGAACCATGGCTAAATACATGTCAAATTCTTTACCTGTTATGACATAATGAATTAGATCTGATTCGGGAAGGAACCTTAAAGCGTGCTCATATCCTGATTCGTTTGTCAAGAAGACGACTTTGATTCCATTTTTAGGATCAAGAATTCTTATCTGATTTTTCTGACAGAGATTGGCAAATTTGAGTCTACGAAATGTTTTGTCAGATCTGGCCACAACAATTTGATGGAATGTTGATTTTGTACCTATTTTATCTCTTAGCTTTGTAAGGTCCTCGTAGATATTTGGGTTTGATTCTTTTATAGCATTTCCAAAAAATTGCCAATTCCAAATCTGTTCTTTGTTGACAACAAGATTGTCTGCAGAAATCATCATAGCTTTTGTACCCAACAAGATTCTATGAGTCGATGCAAAGATGCTATCTCCCAATTTTCTAATGCCTCCGGTTAGAGAAAGAACACCCCCACCGGGCCTATCGATAATCTTGTAAATGTAAATGCCTTTTCCACTTTTCCCTGTCCTTGCTGCAACATAACTTGTGGCTTGATACGGCACCTTCATCTTACTGACATAGTCAGAAGAAGCACCGATTACTATCTCTGGTATAATTTCACCCAGATAATCGAGTCCAAAGTCATTTGAAGGTGATATAACCTTTAAGCCTCGGTTAATAAAATGATGATAGAGTTCTTTTGAGATTAGTCCATTGTCTAATAATAATGATATTTGTTTCCTAAATCTTGAGGCGGTAGATGCCATAGAACAAGTTAGCACGGAGATATATTATGTTGTTTTAGGAACAACTAGAGTAATTAAGAAAATTCATAAATCTCTTACCTTTACCAGAAAACAATTGACAGAAATTTCAAATGTTCTACTCCTTTTAGCTTTAATCTTGATAGTAACTGTTTCCTCGATTACCACTCTCAATGCACTTGAGTCACCAGATAAGGGTGCATATACCGACAACATACGATTCATTCAATATCTGGACGGAAATACAGCTCTACGCGAAATTAGATCAGGGAATCTTGACACGTACTACTTTAGAATGCCTTTAGAAACAGTAGCATCTATTTCAAATGATAGTAATGTGAAAATATACGAAAAAAATGCAGGTTCATTCTCCTTCCTTTTAAATCCTGCACCATCAAAGAATCCAAACATTTTGAATCCATTCCAATTCAAAGAAATTCGTTTTGCAGTAAATTA
>DASUMD010000158.1:0-2074 GCA_036277875.1 Nitrososphaeraceae archaeon | reverse complement strand
AACAAGTCAGAGTCTTATTGCATTTCAATAATAGACATAGTTGGTTCCACTCAGATTACATCCAAACTATACAACTCGGGGAAAATCAAGAAATTCTATACGGTCTTTATCAATGAAATCGCGGATATTGTCAAACATCATGATGGAAAAATATTAAAGACGGTAGGCGATGGAGTAATATTCTTCTTTCCTCAAACCTCAACTGTAGAAAATTTTGATGGATTCAAACAGGCATTAGAGTGTTTACTTAAAATGGTTTCATCTCGAGATATCATAAACGCTAAACTTCATAATGAATTGCTTCCGGATATCTCTTATAGAATCAGTGCAGACTATGGTAAATTGGAAATTGCGATGTCAGGTGAAATATCCTCCTCGTATGATCTCTTTGGTCCGACCATAAACTTTTGTGCCAAGATTAATAAAAAAGCACCGCCAAATGGAATAGCCATAGGAGCTGATTTGTGGAGAATAGTAAATTCTTTTCCAAGATTTGGCAAACACTACCACTTTCAAGAAATAAAGGAACTATCTTGGAAAGAGAACAAATATTCATATCCTGTCTACATGCTAAGGCCCTCTACAGAAATTCACATCCCTAGAAAGCAAATATTGTCAGTTAGAAATGATTCTAAGTATGAGCTTGATTCTATACCCAAAGTGCTAACGGTAATGCTAATAGACGATGATCCATCTATCTCATTTCTATTCACACAATATCTTAGATCAGCGGGAATGATTGTCGACTCATTTAGTGATCCTGAGAAGGCCCTTGCGCATTTCGTAGAATCAGATTATCGTCACTATGATCTAGTGATTACAGATATTCGGATGACTCAATTGAATGGATTTGAATTGTATCAGCAATTAAAGACTCTTGATCCAAATATTCAAATATTATTTGTCACCGCACTTGATATCGCTCAAGAAATAACTACGTTATTACCTGAGGTAAAGCTAAACCAATTTCTTATCAAGCCGGTAAACCCAAGCGTGCTAATTAATAGTGTCAAACAACATGCTAAAAGGTATATTGAGGGAGCATAGCTATAGCTATTGAACAAGGAAGTTGGATACAAAAGTTGGCTCCTACAACCCGAGTTATTTTTGGAAAGCGCAATGCTATAGATACTGAATTAGGTATTTTCAAGAAAGCAAGTAATAGCATTGACACTTGCATGACTTATACCAGACCATCACTTGCTGTCTCCATAAAACAAATCAAAGATGCATTTTTGTCAGCTAAGAGCAGAGGGGTGAGGCTTAGATATATCACCGAAATCAATCATCATAACTTTGAAGATTGTAAGGTGTTGCTAAGTATTGTACATGAGCTAAGACACCTAGATGGCGTCAAGACTAACTTTATGATCAGCGAGGGAGAATATCTTGCTCCATTGATTCAGGAAAAAAGTGAAGCCATAGCGTCAGAGCATATTTACAGTGACATGATTCAAATTGTAGAACATGGACACTGTATATTTGATACTCTATGGAGTAAATCAATTTCAGCAGAAGAAAGAATAACGCAATTACAAAACGGAGCGGTTCCCCCGGAGACAAAGATAATGGATAATCAGGATGAGATTATGAAACAGATCATTCATTTATCTGAGGTCTCTTCTGGCTTGTCAGTTGTATCAAACCATGGTGGGTTGCAATTAACTTACAACAGCTTTTTGGAACTATGCAAAAAAGTCCTGGAAAAACAGAAAAGAGGAGAAGGGGAAGGTATTAGATGGATTATGAGAATTGAAAAAGACAGTGTTAAACTGGTCAAGGAATTTCTGAAACTAGGAGTTAAAATAAGACATGTTAAGAATCTAGGGCCTATCAATTTTACAGTTAGTAAATATGGACTTATTGCTACAGTCGAAGAAATGACTGGAGGAGGAATGATCCAGAATCTCTTAACCAGTAACGAAGGATCGTATATAAAACACTTTTCTTCCATGTTTGAACAGCTATGGAAAGAGGGAGTAGATGCACGATATCGAATTAAGGATATAGAAGAAAAGGTTGGCATAGCAGAGATTGAAATAATTCGGAATCCAGTAGATTCCATATCCCGCGG
>DASUMD010000157.1:0-3082 GCA_036277875.1 Nitrososphaeraceae archaeon | reverse complement strand
TTTGATGTTGTCGAATCAAAGGTCGGCCACGATCTATCAGAGGCAATATTTGCAAGTCCTAATAACACGATAAAGATAGCAGATGTACCTTCAACTGGTATTAAAGTTCAAAAGGGAAAGGTACTTGATGGTGTGGGTAAGCGACTTAATGAAAGAGTAAAGATATCCGATAGTTCTCCGGCCGATGTCTCAAAAGTATTGAAGGAAAGCGGAGCTGAAATACTAGTAAATTATCTTCCTGTAGGAAGCAGAGAGGCAACCAAATACTACGTAGAGCAATGCCTGGATGCTGGTGTGTCGTTTATCAATGCAATACCAGTCTTTATTGCATCTACCCCGAAATGGCAGCAGGCTTTCTCGGATAAGAATCTCCTCTGTGCAGGTGATGATGTCATGAGTCAATTGGGAGCCACGGTATTACACAAGACACTTGTTAAACTCTTTGTAGATAGGGGTGTGAAGGTAGACGAAACTTACCAACTCAATGTTGGCGGAGATATGGATTTCTATAACATGCTTGATGAAGAACGTCTCGAAGATAAGAGAATTAGTAAAACTAGCGCGGTGGCGGCCATGGCTCCATACGAAGTGCCCATGCGAATTGGACCATCAGACTTTGTTGGATTCTTAGCAAACGACAAGGTATGCTATATCTCCATGCGTGGCAAATATTTTGGTAGAGTGCCAATAGAGGTAGACGTCAAACTAAAAGTTGTTGATGCCTATAATAGCGCAGGCGTTATGATTGACGCAATTAGAGGAACCAAAATAGCTATAGATAGGGGGATTACAGGCCAACTTGATAGTGTATCTGCATACTGCTTTAAGCACCCTCCAGTTCAGAAACCATATCTGGATGCAAAGAACTCATTCATGGAGTTTGTTGAAGGAAAAAGAGAGCGCTAATAGCCCATTATACTATTATCAACCACATACATCTCTTTATTGTCTAAAAAAATATCAATTTAGATCTAACTATTTTGTCAAATAGAATATATTTACAACCATGAGAATCTGATAACAGGGTATTTGGTATATATAAAGAAACTTGAAATCTATGGTTTCAAGTCATTTGGCTTTAAGAATACTGTATTACATTTAAACAATGGTCTTGTTGCTGTTACTGGACCTAACGGCTCCGGTAAGAGTAACATCCTGGATGCAATCATGTTCGCATTGGGAGAAAATAGCCCTAAATTATTACGTGTTGACAAGTTTCAATCGCTATTTCATGATAGTGAAAATTCTTCGCATAGGCTAGTACGAGTAAATCTTAGTTTCGATAATTCCGATAGGGGAATCCCTATTGATATGGATACGGTTTCCATGAGTCGAGAAATGGAAGGTCAAACCGGAGAGAGTCAATATTATCTTAATGGTAAAAAGGTATCAAAGAACACTATTCTGGAATTATTAGAAATTATGGTTGCGGTTCCGAATAAACTTAACATTGTCCAGCAAGGGATGATAACAAGAATCTCTGAACTTAATTCCGAAGAGAGAAGGAAGGTTATTGAAGACATTGTCGGACTTTCATACTTTGACGACAAGAAGGAGGAATCTATAAAGCAACTTGAAGAATCTGACAGGCGACTTGAAGTTGCACTTGCCAGAATGGATGAAATCAAGAAGCGAATAAATGAACTTGAAGCTGAAAGAAATGATCAATTAAGATATACCTTCATTGAGTCTCAAATAAAGAGATTCAAGGCAATTAAATATTCAAACAAAATTAGATACTTGAAGGATGAGATAGATAAAAGAAACAAACTGTTGGCTACGAATGAAAGTAATCTTGATGTCTTGTCCAAAAACCGTGAAGAGTTAAGAAAGGAAATAGAAAAAATTGATCTAGAAAAATCAAGTTTCATGAATCAGGTTGATGTTTCAAACAAGTCCAAGGCCCAAATTGATACAAAATTAACTGATGTCATTTACAACATTGAGAGGGAAAAGGCAATAATCAAGGAAGCAAAGTTACGCCTGGCATATATCGAGGAACGATTTACGTTTATAGAATCGGAGGGGGAAAAAATTGAGATTGAATTTGAAAATTCAAATAAAACGCTATATGATAAAAAAAGTTTAAGCGAAGATAAGCGCTCACATCTTGCTCAATTGAAAAGTGAATTAGAAATCCTCAACGCCCGAATTGATGAGATATCCTACCATGTGAACAGAAATAAGAAGTTAAGGGAAGGGCTTTTCCAAAAGAAATCAAAATTAGCTGAAATTGGAGCTCATCTCAATATTCTTAATGCAAGACTGGAAGAAAGGAGAAAATTCAATATCAACAAGATAAATGAAAATACTTCATCAATAGAAATTATGAATAGATCTCTTGGTGAAAAGGAAATCGAGTTAAAAAGTTTGGATGTTCAGACTTGTTACTTTGATTTAGATACGGAACGAAAACTACTTGAAGATCTAAAAAATAAAAGTCAATTATTTATCAATGAAATTGGAGCATATGAAAATACTGTTAGCAAGGTGCAAAAATTTGCACTCCCGCATGAAGAAAAATATGCCATGGCAGTTCAGCTATCAAATGAGGATTTTGCAATAGCCGATCTAATAAAAAACTCACAAGAATTCAATGTCATTGGAATAGTAAGGGATCTTTTGAGATACGACGACGTGTATAAAAAGGCAGTTTTTGCAGTTGCTAAAGATTGGATGAAATGTTGTATTGTTCCTACTGTAAAAGAAATGATTCGACTTGCCTCGTATATCAAGGAAAAAAATCTTCCTCGATTCAAAATTATTTCATCAGAGCTCCTCAATTCTGTAAATAGAGAACAAGTTGAGCTGGGAGGGTATGATTACATAGGAAACCTGGCAGATTTGGTGCATTCAAGTATTCCGAATCTGATTGATTTTATCTTTGGAAATGTACATGTTGTAAGGAATTCTAAAACAGCTTATGAATTATCCAAAAATGGATATGAATGCGTTACTATTGCAGGTGAGCTGTTTGAGCCACACGCAAACTCAGTCTCATTGGATTTTGGTTCTAAAATATCGGATCTTACCAAGGAAATAATATTAAGTGATTCAATTGAATCATTGCTAAAAAATTCCA
>DASUMD010000156.1:0-3987 GCA_036277875.1 Nitrososphaeraceae archaeon | reverse complement strand
CTAGATTGAGTTTGATTCTATAGAAACTGGTTCTCAGTTCCGTTTCATAATGATATTTATTTTCCCCTGAGAATATACTGTTGTGAATCAAATCACAATTATTCTGATTACTCTGCTGATGACAGTGTATATTGGCCAACTGAACTCTAATTCTGTCTATGGAGAAGAAAATATAGAAATTTCTTCTGGATCTCCCTTTGTTGATTCAAGTGGCAAATTGAATATCATAGGTGTAATAACGAATCTTGGAACAACATCTGAACAGGTAACCGTGGGATTAGAAGTCCACAAAAAAATTGATGGTTCAAAGACTACCCTACAAGATACTACATTCAGTAAAATTATTTATCCGGGAAAGGAGTCTCCCTTTAAATTTAAAATAAGTGAAGATTATGATGTCCTGAGCAAGCCGTATGTGCTAAAGACGGACAATGCACATGAACCCTATTATAATATCATCGTGCAAAATTATTCTAATTTTCCAGTAGGTCAAAACAGAGAACTGATTGGAACACTAAAGAATACAGGGAATGTTGTGGTTCAGAATATAAGTGTGTACGCATCAGTTCATGACAAGAACGGAACGCAAATAGATTCTATTCAATCTAATACTATACCCGTACTAAATCCAGGTGAGGTAAAACACTTTTCAGCTAGACCAGATCATGTCATTGTAAATGATGCAAACTATTTTAGTTGCGCAGGTTTTGATCCAAAGGCCCCAATTAACACCCTTAATTTAGGTAACGGAAAGTTTCTGCCCTATGGATTGGAGAGCGTTGCGAAGATAAGCAACTTCAGTTATGATAATTCAACTGATAGTATATTATTTACAGTGGATCATTATAATCCGTTAGGAGGTATCGTTACTTTTAAGATACCACAATTAGATAGTAGTCACGATATATCAATATTTTTGGACAATTTAGGAGTAGAGGATCAGCAGATAAGCAAAAATGGTAAGACAATTACTTCCAATATTTTTGTTCCTCCAAATGAACATTCCGTTAGAATCACTGGCATTCTAAATCAGTCCTAATCCTTCACTTTCAGATGACCTAGGGACGTTGAATTAGTGACATTCATCTAATTTAGCTCCAACTATTTCTTGTCTTCGCTCGAATTAGATGAAATGCTCAACTTGATGCCGAGTTTTAATATATATGGAGTTACAAAAGTGGTGACAATTGTAACAACTCCTAAAATAGGGAGTATATATGAAGACACGGCACCAACATCTTGACCACCTTTTCCAACTATTAGTGACATCTCTCCCCTCGCAGATGACAGCCCAAGACCAGTTCTAACAGCAGTGGTTGTATCATAACCTGCTTTAATTAGAAAAGGTATGACAATCACCATTTTTGCCGCAAATGAAGTCACAATAAGGATTAGAGCAGGTATGATAAAAAGTGGAATTTTTGACACATCCACAAGAGCACCTACTGATACGAAGAATAATGCTGCAAACACATCTCGAAGTGGGATGGTTATAACACGAGCTATTCCAGCACTATTTGATTCAGCTACTAGAACTCCTGCCAAAAATGCACCTATTACTGGTGACAATCCAAGTTCTATCGCGGCAAATGATAAACCAAATGCCAGACCGAGAATAACTATTATCAATACTGAATAATCAGTTTTTCTGGCTAGCTTGTCTATTAATGGTGTCAAATATTTTGAACCTAAGATTAGAATTGCTGCTATGAACCCCACAACTATCCCTACCGACAGAATTACCTGAACAAATGATACCGCTGCTGTTAAGGCAAGTGATTGTAGGATACCTAACATGGTAATGACTATAACATCTTCTACAATTAGTATTCCCATTATTAACACACTTGATTTCTCATTTATCATGTTTAACTCCTCTAGTACCTTTACTGTAACTACAGTACTAGTAACTGACATGGCAAGTGCCAAGAACATTGAGTCAAATTGTGAAAATCCAAGTGTTTGTCCAACGAAGAATGTAATTAGTAGAGTTCCAAGTGACTCTGCAATACCTACAATCACAGAAATTCTTCCAACAGATTTTAATTTTGTAATGGGAAACTCAGTCCCAATTACAAACAAAAGTATGATTATTCCAAGCTCAGCTAGTGTATTGATTGTGCCTACCTCATGAATTAAACTAAATGGAGGAGTAAATGGACCAATAACCATACCGGCCAGAATATATCCAATTACCATTGGTTGTTTGAGTTTGTGCGTAACGAATACCATTACTGCTGCTACAATCATGACCACTGCAAAATCTTGAATTAAGAAGCTAGTGCTCAACTGTGTTATGAGGTGCAAGAAATACAAGAATTACACTACCCAATAGTCAATATGCAATTACAATCCTATTGACATCTTTCATGAGTTATCTATATCAAAATTATAGTTCTTTAACCCCTGAGTCTTTATGAATCGCAAAAGTTCTTCATTATCGTCAATTTTATAATATCTTTTCATCTTTTCTAAAGTTTCATCATCATAATGTACATTTCTTTTCACTCTTGCTCTCTCCATACCATATTAAAATATCTAATCGCACTTAAATTTTTCAAATAAATATCATGAAAAATTGAACTTTTACAAAAATTATTGATTACTAATCCTGTATACACTGAGACTTCAAGAACTCGATTAAGTCCTCTTCTTTTTCAAATCCATAATATCGCATTAATTTTTCAAAAGCTAAATCATCGTATACAAAATCATTGTGCTTTTTCCTTTTAAGAGACGCTATAGGAACGCTTATTGTTTTCTTGATGAGTTAAACGACAGTATTTGGCTATATTAGCCTTCATCCTTGTTTTAATATAATGAAAATTCCTTGAATTTCGACAATCTTGTTAGGAAATCTTTAATTCGGATTCGATAAAATAGAAAAATCATATCGTACTCTTCATATATCACTAAATTCGGTCAGTCGAGGTAAATTTGCTGTTTGAACTATTTATTAATATACATCATAATAGATATTCAAAATACCATATGACATCGGGAAAATATTTCAATAGGGCTGTAATTGCACTGGACGCACCTCACGTTGGATATGTTGTACGTGAAACAGATGACAAGATAGTTGTATTCGGCGACGGCAAGGAGAGATATGATATACCGTTATCGGAAATACAGACTGTGAGCAAAAATGTATTAGTTGGATTAAAGTTTGACGAGATTGCTAAGAAATATTCCGTTGATAGAGATGCACCACTCCCTACAAGTAAATATGTGGACCCTTGGGGAGCAGACGGAACGACTGATTTGAAAACATATATGAAAGAATACGCAAAAACCCTCTTCAATAAGGGAGTCAGGATAGCAAATGAGGATCATGTAGGACATGTGATGAAGGAAACAGATGACAAGATTATCATATTCGGTGAACGTGATTATCGATTTGACGTTCCTAAATCGAAGATCATTGCTGTTGGAAGAAACGTGATATTGGGAATGGATTGGGATGAACTATTCACCTGCAAAGTTGATAAGAATGCACCACTGCCAAGTGGAGAACCTATAGACAATTTAGTAGAGGAAGAAGACAAACTTTAAAACTCTTCTCCCTTGAATCTACACTCAGTTCTTTACCAGTCTAGTATTCACGGAGGATAGTTACAAAAATGGTATTGATAGATATTTTTGCAAAAAAGAAAATAGATCATTTTACGGTATTTGCTTCACTCCCAGATATGGGTAGAGTTGGGGGATTGGTATCTTCATTTTTGGCTAGTAATTTGAAAGCTGAACATATCGCGAACATAATCTCAAGTCCCAAACCATGGGTTAATGTTAAAGATGGAGTTGTAGAATCAGCAACGGATGTTTACAAAATTTATTTTTCGGATAACGACAAACTATTAATTCTTACTGGCGATGTCCAGCCTGAAGACCATAGGGAACTTCTCGATTTGTGTCATGTATTTCTTGATTTTTGTTTGTCAATTGGTAAAATAAAAAGGCTCTATACGGCAGGTGGTTCATTAA
>DASUMD010000155.1:0-2054 GCA_036277875.1 Nitrososphaeraceae archaeon | reverse complement strand
CGTTGCACAAGCTTCTCAGACATTCAATGGCAGATAGAGATGCCAAGTAACTGGTTTTAGGATTTGTAGGACTTGGAATGTTTTCGACCACAATATGTATTCCTCCAAAGCTCCCTTTACCTACTATTTCATGTTTATTTACCGATATCAGTGGGTCTGCTATTATCTTAACGCGAGTTTTCTCTAAACCAATTCCAGCAAGTGCGATTGAAACTGCTACATTCACATTTGCAGGAAAAAATTCAATAGCTGTAATAGCATTACCTTCAAACAGGACTGTTTCGCTATTAATCTCATCCAACCTAATTCTTGAGCTCTTGAAAAACGGAGCACCTACAAATGATTTGGGATGCTTTGTTGTTGTAATAGACAAACTTTGCAGATATTTTTTTACGCTTCTAATGGAATCCAATCCAGCGATAGCACCAGTAGGTATCAATATTCTGGTATTATTCAAGTTCGACAAATCTTGCAATTCTGACAAGTATTCTTTATCAGAAAATGCGCCCACACTAAGAACTATCAGGTCCTTTTTTGACTCGATAATTTTTTTACCGTATTCTCTAACGGCATCTTTTGAAGCACACTCAATTACGATATCTAGATTGGAATAAGTTTGAGAATTATAGAATTCATCAAAATCTGAAAATAAATGTACATCACTATTTTCAATCTCAACCGAATTAATAACTTGAGATGACTTATCAAATACTGCTACAATCCTGGCATTTGGAATCTCATGTCTTCTTGCTGATGCAATAATCTCCTTACCAATGCTGCCGTAGCCAATTACCGCAACTTTTTTCTCCATGTTGTAATAATTTTAACTTTATCAATATTTGGATTTACATGTTGCTAAGCTATGAAGGATGTCTAAAATAAGATAAGATTAAGAAATTCAGATTAACGTCTTCTACCCATGCGTTCTGGCTTTTTTTGTCCAGGTTGGCGTCTTTTTTCAAATCTCTTTACAAAGTTTATCTTGTTTCTTAATTTTGAGATTGGGCTCACCCTCTTCTTTCCCTCAATTTTAGGTGTTTGACCTCTTACCTTTCCCGCCTTTGTTAACGATCCATGAGTTGGCATTTGATATAGGGTTGACTACGATATAATATATCTATTACTGCGTATTTTTCATGTTTTCTCAATGTTACATCAAAGTGGCAAGTATTGCCCTTATCATAGATGAAATAGGCAATGTTGTCCTAAATTATACTACTTTAAATCTATAACTATGTAAAACAAGCGCATCAGATGACATTAGTTCAATCAATGCATTCGGATCAGATAAATCAACTAAAGAAAGAGCGTAATGCCATCATTTTGGCACACAATTACCAAGTTCCCGAGGTTCAAGATGTAGCTGATTTTATTGGTGATTCCCTAGCATTATCAAGAGAAGCTGCCAAAACAGATGCCGATATTATTGTATTTTGCGGTGTTCATTTTATGGCAGAAACTGCTTCAATACTATGCCCTGAAAAGACCGTATTGATTCCCGATCTAGAGGCAGGTTGTTCTCTTGCATCAACTATAAATTCATACGAATTAAAGAAATGGAAACAAGAACACCCTCAGGCTGTCGTGGTTAGTTATGTTAATACCAGTGCAGAGGTAAAAGCTCTTTCTGATTATTGTTGCACTTCATCCAATGCAGTCAAGGTTGTAAACAGTATTCCCCGCGATACTGAAATCTTATTCCTACCTGACATGTTTTTGGGTTCATACGTAGGTCAAGTCACTGGTAGGAAGAACTTGTATGTATGGCCAGGAGAATGTCATGTTCATGCGGGTATCACTGCAGCTGACATTAATAATATTTTTCAAAAATACAATAATGCAGAATTCATGATCCATCCTGAGTGTGGCTGTACTTCTTCAACTCTGTACGGTCTAGCATCTGGTGATATAAGTAGGAAAGCTCACATATTGTCTACTGAAGGGATGATGCAGCACGCTAAAAAATCAGAGAGTAGTCAATTTGTTGTTGCAACAGAAACAGGGATCATGTATAGAATGAAGAAAGAAAATCCAGACAAAATGTTCATACCAGT
>DASUMD010000154.1:0-3231 GCA_036277875.1 Nitrososphaeraceae archaeon | reverse complement strand
GTGCTTTTCTCACCGGATAGGCACCAATCAATTATGGTCTTCTTATTTTATTAATACATCTTTATAAATGCCTTATTAAGTATTAAAACCCGAGAATTACTAGTGAAATGGAAATATTTTTTGATCAAATATAAGAGCATTAAAAAAAATTAGAGCTTTGGAAATGTAAGATGATGATTTCCTAGTCACCTGAATATTGGAGCGGCCATTCCGATTCAGAAGGGTCTATTGCTAAGACTGATTTCCCAAATTGTCAGGCAAATCAGAAGGTGATATTTTTTTTATCTCGCTACTCCAAAAATTCACTTGAGGATTATTTCATCTTTCTTTTCATATATATACATTAAATGTATCCCAAATATCATCACTGATATGGCAATTACTTGATTGATACTAATTAACTCCTGTAGAAATATTAATGCGAAAACTAGTCCAAATACTGCAGATAAAGATAACAAGGATGATGCCTTGATTACTCCAATCCTTTTTATGCTATGTAGGTATAGGTAGAGTGATATGGCAAATCCAAAGACACCTAGAAGAAGAATAGGAAGTATCTGTTCACTCTGAATATTAAAAGGAATTCCTGATATAACGACCGTTCCTAATAATATGGAACCTCCGATTAAAGCTTTTAGCTGAATCAATCTTGACACATGTACCTGTCTGACTATTATTTTACAAATATTGTTGTCAAATCCCCAAATAATTGTTGATAAGATGACTAACACGTTACCCAAATTTAAACTAAATATTGAACTATTAAAATCAAGATTTGTTGTTACCAGAAATACTCCGGTTAGGATCAATGTTACTGCAAAATATCCAATAGGTCTCAATCTTTCTCTAAAGATAAGTAACGCAAACAAAATCGAAAAGACAGTTTCTCCATTGGCAAGTAACGCAGTGTCTGCGGCTGTACTCATCTTTAATCCTAGAAAAAATACAATGGGTGCAATTACTGCGCCGGAAATCGCGCTTGTTAGAATAAGAAAAAAGAACTTTCTTGTAATTTTAGATCGTGTCCTTGCCGCAAAAGGTGTAAAAAAGAGTCCGGCTGTTAGGTAAATGATTGATGAAAGGATAATAGGATCAACTGTTGACAGGAGGGGTTTTGCTAGGGTAGACACACTTCCAAAGAGCATAGCAGCGACAATAGCCGACAAGTACCCAATTATTATATTGGAGTTGGTAAAATTACTAAAAATCAACCTTAATCCTTGCATCCATGACGCACATTTTATAGATATTAAAACTTACTCATATTGTACTCATCTTAGCAATCAACTCGGTGTAAGTTGACAATTAAGAAAAGTCGAGTTGTCCTTTTTTGGATTAAACATAAAGTTACTAAAAGTGTATATGAAATATGAATGTCGATAACATATACATATAGATATGCAGATTTCAAACTTTATTTGATAATACATGAAAATACTGGTTGAAATTATTGGCATCGTACTCGTATTAGCAGGTTTAATTTTTACTGCACAATCTCAGTCACTATTGGGTCCTCAAAGTTCATTTATGTACAGCAATCCTTCTTGGACAACCAATGGTTTTATGTTCATTCTTGCTGGGGTTATCATATTAGTTCTGAATATTATCGTAAAAATCGTTTTTCGTCCTAATCAGAAATATAACAAATAGGTGCGATAAACTACATTTTGGTAATCTCTTTCATAGTCAAATCCAGTGGGAGAACAATATCATTTCGTGGTTATTTCTGAGCAATTGCATTACGCCAATTTCTTTAAACAGGAATCAAGCATCGATAAATTTGAATGATTATTAGTAATTACTTTTTATATCCATTCAACATAAAATGTTTATTTGAAATATTATTTGCTGATGTCTTACTTTTTTTTATTAGCTATCATATTCTTTTTTAGTATTTCAGTAAATTGTATCTCGGCTCAAGACGAAAACGATGAGAAGGTAATATCCCTAGAATCCAATCCCGTAATTAGTTCCGGGAGTTTTCCAGTTGGGATCGATATCAATCCGATAACAAACAAACTTTATGTTGCTAACCAATTTTCTAATACAATATCAGTTATAGACACTGAGAAATCCAAAGTGGAAGCAAATATCGACGCGGGCGAATCGCCATATGATGTAGAGGTAAATCCCTTTTCTAACAGAATATATTCTTCTAACCGGGAATCTAATACAGTTTCAGTAATTGATGGTTTTACTAATAAAGAACTTACCGAAATACCTGTAGGAAACTCTCCGGTGGGGATAGGGACCAATTTAGCTGCGAACTGGGTTTATGTGGCAAACATGGACTCGAAAACAATTAGCATTATTGATCCAATTGTTAATAAGGTAAAACAATCATTGAAGTATGCTTCATCACCATATGATATCATAGTCAATCCACATACCAACAGGGTCTATGTTTCAGATTTAGGGAAGGATAGTGTTTTAGTGCTGGATGGAAATAATAATACTTTGATCTCAACCATACCAGTCGGTTCAAAGCCGTCTGTACTGGCTATCAATACACAAACCAATACCATTTACGTCTCAAACTTCAGAAACAATTCTATTAGTGTAATAAATGGAACAGCCAACAAAGTTGATACCAACATAAAAGTCGGAGATAATCCAGTCGGAATAACCGTTAATCCACGAATTAACAAAATTTATGTTAACAATTTGGCAGACAATTCTGTTAGCGTAATAAATGGGACGACAAACAAAGTGATAGAAAATATTTCTTTAGAACCTACAATTGTTGCTTCCGGAGTCAATAATGCGTTCATTAATATTCCCTTAAAAGTAACTTTTCCACTTATTGCGAGCAAATTAACAGTAGATCCAAATACAAATTTCACATACGTCACTAATACTAGGACCAACGGAATAATTACGATTGATGGAAAGACAGACAAGGTGATTACAAAAATATTAATTGAAATTAATCCCCCAAATGCTGGAAGCGTAAAATGTAACGATATCATATTGGGTGCTGGTGAATACATCACATTACCTGTCATTTCAACTGCTAGATGTGAAGCAATACCTGACAGAGGATACGATTTTGGTCATTGGTCTGTCACGAACAATACAAATCAAAATCCGGTAGTTTTTAATGTTACTGGTTATGAAACTATAACCGCAAATTTCAAGGGAGCAATTTTGACTGAAACGTTTATTGTGTTAACTTCCGTGGTAATAGGTCTAGTTTCAACAATTGGAGGTTGGTTTTACAGACAGAAATCA
>DASUMD010000153.1:0-2704 GCA_036277875.1 Nitrososphaeraceae archaeon | reverse complement strand
CCATAGCAAATCATTTTCTTTGACTCTTCTGACTGTCAGCATCATGTTCTTGGAAAAATGATTTAATGCGAGAGGATCAATTCCTCCACGGGAAAAAATAACATTAGCACCAGATTCGATTACATATCCAGTCTTTTGAAGTAAATTACGAGTCTTGCTATCAAGGAATTGTGTCATCTCACTAGGATCTGAAATTCTAATTTCGGCATCAGTTTTTGTGCGTTCATCTTGAATGTCATTGTCAAGCAGCAAGATCTTTGCATTCTCAACAAATTTAGGCATCAATGATTCATCTATTGTTTTGTCTATTACAATTCCATGAATAAGCTCAGTTTCAGAACTAATTCCTATTTTTTCTTCGATTTTAATATCATCTACGTCAATATAGCTTTTTGAAAAATCGGCAATACTACAGATCCCATCAACAACAAGATTGGGAATCATCATCTCTTCAGTAAAATGGGAAACAGCTTTTGACCTTAAACAAGTATCGGCAAGATATTTCATTATCTCTTTGTCATGATTTGATGATTCTATAGCAACTTCCCTAATAATTTCAATTGCCATCTGTAATCCATTGTAATAACCATCTGAGATTGTCTGTGGAGAAATTCCCATTTCTAATAATTCTTCTGCTTTTTCAACTAGTGCTCCGGCAAGTACAACTACTGAAGTAGTACCATCCCCAACAGCATTATCCACTGCATTGGAAGCTTCGATAATTACCTTAGCAGCAGGGTGTTCAACGTCAATTTTTCTTAGAAAAGTTGCCCCGTCCTTAGTAACGGTCATTTCACCAAGAATATCAATAAACATTTTTTCAAGTCCTCGTGGACCCAGAAATCCTTTAACAAGATCAGCAATCAATCTTGCAGCTAACAGATTGTATCTCCTAGCTTCGGTACCATATGTTCTCTTTACACCATTACCAAATAACTGCATATTTTTATGCTCCATGGAAAATTTATCTTGAATTGATAATTTGAGATCAATTATAAATATATGACTTTATAATAATTTTTGAACTTAGAATGTTTCTATCCCCACGAGATATTGATAAATTATATATTTTTATTAGTGCAGAGGTCGCACGAAAAAGAAAAACAAGAGGTTTAAAACTCAACTATACTGAATCAGTCGCACTAATAGCAGATCATATCCTTGAAGGAGCACGAGATGGCAGGTCGGTTTCTGAACTCATGAACTCGGGAAGACATGTCTTACATAGAGCTGATGTCTTGCCTGGAGTACCAGAACTAGTACAAAGTGTCCAAGTGGAAGCAACCTTCGATGATGGTACCAAACTAGTGACTGTTCACGATCCTATTGTTTGAATAATGGAGGATTAAATCATGATCCCCGGTGAATATTTCTTGTCTAAGAGTCCAATTCTTGCCAACGTAGGAAAAAAAACGATTAAAATTAATGTAAAAAATACCGGAGATAGACCCATTCAGGTAGGCTCTCACACACATTTTTTCGAAACAAACAAATTCTTGTCATTTGCCAGGAATAAGACATTCGGATTTCACCTAAATATTCCATCAGGAACATCGCTGAGGTTTGAACCAGGGGATTCTAGAATTGTAGAGTTAACAGAATATGGCGGCAAAAAAATTGTCTTTGGTTTTAATAGTCTTGTTAATGGTAAACTAACAAATAAACAAAAAGAAATATCTCTCTTGAAATTAAAGAAAAAGGGTTTTATGGAAGAAGAATAATCATGGTTCTAAAAATTCCTAGGAAACAATATGTGGAGCTATACGGACCGACAAAGGGAGACAGAGTCAGACTAGGAGATACAGATCTTATAATAGAGATCGAAAAGGATCTCATAACATATGGAGACGAACTTGTTTTTGGAGGAGGCAAGAGTATTCGAGATGGAATGGGACAGGCAAGTGGAATAAAAAGCAAATATTCTCTAGATCTTGTGATTACAAATACGATATTGATGGATCCTTTGTTGGGCATTGTAAAAACAGATATTGGTATTAAAAATGGATTGATTTTGGGCATAGGCAAAGCCGGAAATCCCAATGTAATGGACGGAGTATCTGAAAACATGATTGTCTCCTCAAACACTGAAGTTATTTCAGGAGAACACACCATCTGTACTGCAGGTACTATTGATACTCATATCCATTTTATTTCACCTCAGCAAATAGTAGAAGCAATATGTAGCGGTACTACCACGATGATAGGTGGAGGAACTGGTCCTTCTGAAGGAACTAAAGCTACTACTTGTAGTCCAGGACCTTGGAATATTCATAGAATGCTCGAATCACTAGATGAATTTCCGGTAAATTTTGGATTGTTGGGAAAAGGAAATGACTCATTGGAACCCTCACTCTTAGAGCAAATTAATGAAGGGGCTTGTGGTCTAAAGCTTCATGAAGATTGGGGATCCACTCCAGCTACCATAGATGCTGCATTAAAGGTTGCAGATAAAACAGACACACAGGTCGCAATCCATACAGATACTCTGAATGAGTGTGGATATGTAGATGATACAATAAAGGCAATTTCTGGCAGAACGATTCATACGTATCATACGGAAGGTGCCGGTGGAGGACATGCACCAGATATCCTAAAAATTGCCGGTGAACTCAATATACTACCTTCATCCACAAATCCAACAAGACCATTTACTGTAAACACTCTTGAAGAACACCTTGATATGATGATGGTGTGTCATCATCTA
>DASUMD010000152.1:0-3468 GCA_036277875.1 Nitrososphaeraceae archaeon | reverse complement strand
CTTTTAGCTAAATTGATGATTTCTGCTAATCGTGCAGGAGTTGCCTCTGCTTCTAGTCCAGTATTAAAAATACTGTGTTGTGTTAATCCGTACCGTTTAGCAAAATACGAAAACGAGTTATGAGATGAAATAAAGTCTCTTTTTTTGCACGACTCCAATTCAGCTCTAATTGTCTTGTCAAGTGTATCAATCTCATCTAAAAAAGTCTTTGCGTTACTAATGTAGGTTTGCCTGTTTTTAGGATCAATTATCATTAGACCATCCCGTATATTTTCGACTTGTTTTTTTGCAAGCAAAGGATCCAACCATACATGTGGATCTAAGGTCATATTACGATTGTCAGAATAAGAAACGTTCAAACCCTTGCTAGCATCAATCTTATGAGTAGGACTTATTTTTGTAATCCAATTTTCAATTCCCAACCCATTGTATACCAAGGCATCTGCAGAATCGATATTCTGTATTTGGGCAATTGTTGGCTCAAAATCATGTGGCTCGATTCCTGCCGGAATCACTAGAGATGATTCTACATTGTCGCCTCCAACTTTCTCAACGAATTCATCAATTGGAAAGAAAGACGATATGACTGTCAATTTGTGTGATGAATTTGTAATATTCTCCAGCACATACATTGGACCTTCCTGTGTTCCGTTTGGAGCGTTCAAATCTAATAGCGTTGTCGCATTCGTATTTGATGTTTGATTCTGGGCATACAAAGTTTGACCTATTGAGGAAAATAGAAGCGAGAAAATTAAATGATATAAAAATCTTATTCTTCTCCCCACATGTATACATAGATTATTAAGAATATATACTTTCTTTATTAATTATAATTAACTTGTAATTCTTTGTTAATAACATAATTCACATGACGACAATAACCCGATTTTTCGTTTTTCAACTATTAATTCCTTACAGGGTAGTGATAGCAAAAATCAAGTCTTGTTTAGCAGCAGAATTGATAATTTCAGTACAGTTATTATTTTTATTTCTAAGCTTGCCTGATTAGATTCACAATATTTCCTGTGCAATTCAAAAACTGCGACCGATCGGCATGACTCTTTTTCGTAATCAAATATTCATGCTTCAAGTTACCTATTTCAAGACTTTAGGAAGAGATAAATTGTAAAATTTTTTTCATAGTAATCCTATTTTTGCCTCGTTCTCAATAGCCTCATTTGACTTTAATCAATTTCTTTGATCCTTGAATATGCCATAATTATTATATCCAATAACTGATTATCAAAATCTTATTGACCATAGTGAGCGTCTCATTAAATGAAGACATAATCGAGAGTTTAGATAAGCTCAAGTCGTTGGGATTTTCAGGAAGATCAGAAATCATAAGGGCAGGAATTAGAAATCTCTTATCAGATGAACGAATGAAAGAAGACTTGGATGGAGAAATTAATTCGTTACTTTTGGCAGTACATGATGAAGACTCCGACGATCAAGTATCATCGATAAGACATGATTTTGACAAGATAATAATTGTACACTTGCATAATAAGATAGACAAAGATAGATGCCTTGAAATATTTTCTTTAAAGGGTGATGCTAAGGATGTAAAGGAGATATCAAGACAGCTTCAGGTAAACAAAAGGATGCATTTTGTAAAACTGATTGTAGTTTGAAAACAGATAATATTGATTCAATGCCTAGTCCATTATCAACACATTGCTTCATAAATTGCAATATGGAAATGATATTTTACCTAACTTATATGAAAGTGAAGAGTCATGGTCGCATTTATATATAGAATAATTTTTAACGAAGTTTAATTGATACTGTATGAATAATTGACGATAATCATACGATCAATTAAGAATAGGAATGGGATGCCTGATAATGACAGTGAATGTGCATGAAGCAAAGAATGACAAACTATATCGGCCAGAAATCATTTAGTTTATTTTATAACAATATAGCAAGATGGTTTTTTCTTTTCTTGTTTTTTGCCGGGATGTTTTCGTGTTATGTTTTCGGTATCCAATTAGCTCTCAATTATGCCATACATTACAAATTTGATTTCTTTTACTTCGGTTTTACTCTATTGAGTGGTCTAGGTACTATCTGGGGAGTAATGGCCCACAGGGAATTTACCAAATCTTCATACAGAGTTAACAATACACGAATTCTCGCGTGTCAAATTAATCCTAAAATTGGAAAATATGAATATAAATCGTATAATCCCGAAACACACGAGTTTGAGGATGGGTATATCCCGTTTGGACCCATAGACTTTTGGGATCCAGCTACATATGCTCCAGAATGGGTAGACAAGGGGAAGTATTGGCATGTATTACTTGGACTGCAAGTACCGAATAAGGAATTGATTCTTCAGGTTGTTAAAGATGACGACTTGCTTAATACAAGAAATCGAAATGTAGCGACGACCGAGAAAGAAATTATTAGATTCCCTTGGTCAACGAATGGCTCGATTAAGCGGGTCCGGTATAGGGTCAAAATACCGCAATGGGCTGTAATGCGAGCTGATTATCAGGGTACAAAATCAAACAATCCAGAAAGGATTGTCACAAACCGTGAAATTGGAAAACTAAACAGAAACATTGTGCTTCTTGTGGATGAAATCATTGAAAGAGAGAAATTTAGAATAAAATATCCCTGGAAGATAACAGGACTGTGGATATATATCTACAAGAGCTTGCCCATAAAGATCATTTATAATGAAATTCTAGAAAAACTTCCAGGTTTCCATAAATCGATAGTAAAGGAGGCAAATGATACGCTCGCCGATATCAGAGAAGACAGGTTAGTCCTGGCCATTTTAGATGTAGCAAAAAATAAAGGAATAAGACAAGACAAAATTGAAAAAATCTCTACTCTAATTAGATTCCTTGATGGTGTTTATTCTGATATTGGATTGGGCGAAGGATCTACAGAATATCATAATTTCCACCACAGTCTTGAAGTTTCTTACATGACGCTTAAAATGTTACCAAATAGAATAAATAATTTCAGATTCTCTGTCGACGATATCGAAATTCTCCTTGTAGCAGCTCTTTTACATGATTACGATCCACTCCAGTTCACTTATAATGGTAATAGCTCGAAACCTGAAAATAATGGTTACCCTAAACAAGAGCAAGGATCGACTATTCGTCCCTCAGTAGGACCCAGAGTACATAGAACAATAGAAATTATTCAAAGATATCAAATACACGATGCTTATTTCAAACTGGACCAACCTGATCTGGAAAGAGTTTTCGAAAATTTTTCATTTAAATTTAGTACTCAGCCAGACGTGCAGACACAAACAGCACATATTGAGAAATCCGACAGGAGTTTGTTTGTTGAAGCATTGATTTGGAGAACTGACTTTCCATATTTTAAACAAGAAACGGCTCAGAAAAACTACAAAGAGTTGCTTTCTGAAATTAATGTGAAAGGTCATGATATTGGAAAGATAAACATCTTGGCAGAAGTGTTGTGGCTATCTGATCTATC
>DASUMD010000151.1:0-11172 GCA_036277875.1 Nitrososphaeraceae archaeon | reverse complement strand
GCATTGAAGTGACAATTGAGGACATTAGATTGATACTCGTGTACAGTAAAATGTTCATTTCTTTGTTATTAGACTAATTCAAGAATCCAAATATGCAATTAATTGTCCTCTGGCATAACCCTTTCCAATCTTTATAATTTTAATTCTTACTTTATCGTCAGGTTTAGTCCCTCTCACGAAAGTAATCAATCCTCTTATCCTTGTAACGCCTGAATCTCCATTCCTACTCATATCTTGGATATTCACATTATATTCATCACCTAATCTTACAGGATACTGGAAGGATGAATCATACATGGATCTTTTTGTAGAGAAATGACTATTATGCTCCTGAATGTTCTTATGTCCATCAGTTGAAGATCCATCGACGGTATCCAAACTTAAATTGATTTACACGTACACCTATTTCAATATTAAAAATGTTGTATTTTCACAATCATTATTAAGCTCGAATATGTTGAATTTTTATTCTTCAGAATTAATAAAAGAAAAAAAGAATCGCTATTGGCTGGATACAACTTCTTAGAGTTCGTCCATTGTAAATTTGTTATAACACATATTGCACCTAAATTTCTCATTTCCGGGATTACTCGATAGTACCTCAAGTTGACTTTTAGTCCTACATTTTGGACATTTACCGTAGACAGTTTTTCGGGGTATGAAAATATTAGTATTACAATGAATATAAATATTCTACTATGGCAAACCGGAGACCAAGTGTCATTACAGGAAACTACAATGTCATATGTCTTTACTAGTTAAGAATATACGCAGTATTAAGGAATCAATCAAGTAAATTCAAATACATAGCATATTCCAATCCAAAAGCTATTGGTTCATTAAATCTTAAATCTTAAATATCAAATATCAAATGAAAACCCAAAATCTTGAGAAGTATCGGTGATATTATTTTTACCGGCAATAAAAACAGAGGTTAGAAGGCAGTAATCTTTTCAAAATTGTGAGGGTCAAAGCGATGCCAAAGAGTTCCAAAGATTAACCCAAGAACTCCCCAGAACATGACAATCGTTCCCGCACTCACAAGCCTGAAAGTTTCAATCAGATTCATTGATATAGAGATTTTGTCTGGATTTGAAGGCATGACAATGTAGGATACAATCATGATAGCTCCATAAGTGGCGCAGGCAATAACCATTTTCTTGGGAACTGTTTGATTAAGTTTCTTCGCGAGAACTGCTACGCCTAGTGCGCTAAGTCCAGAGATGACAAGAAATGCTACAAACAAACTCTGACGATAATAGATCGTGTTTGGGTCTCCAACAGCAGGCGGATTTGAAGGGTATTTTAATGCAGGGACAATAAAAAGCACAAGGCACATTATCGATGCTAGAAATATTGCTTTTAACTTGGCATTGTTACCTGGTAACGATTTTCTTGAGTAAGCAAACACTATCCCGAATAACGAAGATAAAGAAATTCCATAAACCAATCCTCCCACGATTTCCCCACCTTTCTGCCAAGTTCTATAATCAGTAATTTCATTCATATTCACGGTTTGTCCCCCTTGAATATCGTTTTTTATTTCTAACTCTATTGCTTTATCAATAGATGGTTCGACTACGCCTAGGTTAATTAGCCCAAGAATTGTTCCTGCTATGGCCCCGGAAACGACAGTAACGAGAAGAAATGGCAAAGTTCGCATGATTTATTCATTATCCAATACGTTTTCAGTGGCATGGAAATCCGGAGGCATGTCTCATATCATGCACGAATTCATGTAACCATTTGTTATCAAAGGCCTCTTTCCCTTCAACCAGACTAAAAAGATGACCTTGATCAAAACCTGACGCAAATAATCCAAATAGCATAATTGCAACCAAAACTCCTATTGCTACTTTGGAAACATCTGATCGTTCTACTAATAATTGTCTCGTGTATGACATTCTCATTCATTAATATTATTAATATATATAAATAATTGGTTGGTTTATCCAACTAGCCAATAATGAATTCTATAATTGTATAAATTACACTATTTGTTGTACTATCGTAAATGTAATGCATACTTATGTTAGGACACTGCAAAAGGTAGCAAGTAGAATCGCACCAAGCCGAATTCTCTCATTTGAGATGGTGCATGTATTAAAGACATTGCAGCTAATTCAAGAAAAAGGGCATGTTAGTAGGCATACTCTATGTAAAAATCTAGATCTTGGAGGGGGTACAGTAAAAACACTTGTCAAACACCTAAAAATCTACGATCTTGTTGTAACTGATAAGAGCGGAACAAGAATAAGCAGAAAGGGAAGTAAATTGCTTTCAGAACTGGTTTTATCAATGCCAGCAGAAATGAGTATTTCTACATGCTCCGTTGCATTAGGCAAATTTAATTATGGAATTTTGCTCAGACAAATGAGCTACGTAATCAAGACAGGAATAGAGCAAAGAGATGCAGCAATAAAAATGAACGCACTTGGTGCCACCACACTGGTTTACAAAGACAAGAAATTCATAATGCCAAATACCAATTTTGATGCACTTCACACAGAACAAAATCTACATGCCTTATTAGTACAGAGCTTGAATCCAGAAGAAGATGATGTGCTAATAATTGGCAGTGACAACAAATCCGAAAGGACTGCAGAATTTGCTGCAAAAAGTGCGGCACTCATAACTATCATGAATCATGATAAACACATTTTCTAAAATTGTCCGACCGACTCTAAGGTTAATTCTTTTGAACCCTTGATAACTCATTTTAAGTGTCCACTATTGATAAAAGACCAGATGGAATCGAACAATAATTCACTGTTTGGAGTATTTGCGGTACGTAGTCCATAATCATGTCCGCTAAATAATGAAGAAAGTAAAAAAATTTTTAAAGAAATTAAGAAGAAAATTGAATCAAATATTTCAAGATTTAATCTGAAAAGGTTGTTACTTTTTACATGTCAGTTCTTGAACATGAATGGGTTACTATTTTGGAAGAAGAAAATGCACACGATATCGAAGAGCTAGGTATTGCGGTAGGAATTTCTTCATACAATACTGTAAAAATTGTGCCGTTGAGACACTTGGATGATGTAATCAAAAAGATAGAAAGTTAATCTCGAATCAAACATTCATGTCGCAAATGAATCCCCACAAAACTCTTTCTACCTAATAGAATAGACTGGTTTTATTAAATCGGTGATATCAACCCAGCATCTAGCTACCTCATCCATTGTGTATATTATATTTATGATCTTTAGCGCAGATTGATAATTTCCTTCTAGCTTGATATAATCATTCTTAATGAAGGTAGATATTGCATTGAACTTATTGAAGAGAGTTACTACATGAGAAGACTTTTCAGTATCCTTAGTGATGAATCCAGATATGGACTTTTCTTGCATTTCCAAAATCAAATAATTTGCCTCAATGATTTTTTCATATTTTATTTCATCAAAAAAACCTGATAATTGGGAAGATAATCTAGAAATAAAATCCCCTGCATTTTCTAAATGATTTGCTGCAATTCTATAATCCAAAATATCGATATTACTAAGATCCAGACTAGAAGCTAATCTGCGATCCATCATTGCGGTTCTAATCAATCGTACAATTAGGAAATATTGCCTATTTACTTCATCATCTCTTCCCCTTACAAGAAGATCGATTTCACTATCTCTTGTTTTCATGGCGTTAACTATATCCTTATGCATACCGCTCACGATGGAGCTCATCTGCTTTAATATTTTAGAGATATTCATGGAGTGTGCATCGAGCAGAAACTGAATAGTCATATTTAGGCCATCCTCATCAACAATTTCAAGCCCAATCAAATTTCTCATTGCCTTTTTTATTATTTCTCGATTTTCAAAATCGATTTGAGTTCTTCCAACAATCTTTATGATGTCATACCCTAACAGATATGCTCCATAAATCTGATTAATCAATTTTTCATGTGAAAGATCAAGGAGATGAATTGCTATTTCTTTGGACTGACTATTTCTATCGCTGGTTGGAAATATAGTAATAGAGTTGTCATCGTTATTTTCAATAGATAATATATCTCCCTTTTTTAAACCAAGCGTCTTTATCCATTCAGCTGGTAATGACATAAGTATGCTGCTTCCAATTTTTTGCAAGCGTCGTTCGTCCTGAAACATACTATATTTAAATGCATATAAATTAATTAAACATTATTCTTATATTTTTCAAAATATTATATTATGATGCAAATGACTCTAGAAATAACTCCTGCGATTTCTATCGGAAAGGCATTTAGTCCGAGTCATATAACAGGATTTTATAGCGAAATCAAAGATAAATCAATCTTGAAACGTGGTTCTCTGGGGGCAGGGATTTCCGTTGGCAAGGGAGTTACGAGCACAGTAGAACTTTATCGTAGTGAGAAAAATAATTTTACAATTAGTATCAATGGTGCTATTTCCAAAGATGCATTAGTTTCAAAATTCGTAATAAATGAATTCCTGAAAAGAGCAAGTAAGAATTACTTCGTTAAAGTAAATCATGAAGTTGGATTACCCATTGGCTATGGAATTGGTACGAGTGGGTCTGCAGCACTGAGTCTATCGTATGCACTCAATCATGCTCTTTCTTTGGGTCTTTCAGATATGGAATCAGCTCAGATAGCTCATAGAGCTGAAATAGAGTGTAGGACTGGTTTAGGAACAGTGCTCTCAGAGTATTATGGAGGATTATGTATTAGATTAAAGGGTGGTGCCCCGGGTATCGGAAAAACAAGTGTAATAAAAATAAATAATTCCAAAGTTGCCATTTTCTGTTTTTCTCCTATTTTTACCCGGTATTTTATCGAAAGTATTGGAGGACTTTCAAACCAAGAATGTAAACAAATGATGACAAAGACACTCAAAACGAAAAGTATTATAGATTTCCTAGAACTATCTTACGACTTTTCACAATCATTGCGATTCGTAAATAAAAGCTGCAATAACTTGATGGACCTCTTATTACAAAATGGCTTTCATAGTAGTGCGGCGCTATTTGGACAGACCGTTTTCACAATCGTGAAAGAAAATGAGCTAGAAGAATTAAGAAAGGTTTCAAAAAATTTCTCTACAAGGTTATTTATTTCTGATATTGAAAATGAAGGTGCTAGATTAATTAGAAAATATGATACATGAAATTCCACCGACTCATCCAAGAGCAAAATCGCTCATCATACGAGAAAAATTGGTTGAGGGCTTTAGGAAGGGAATTGTTGTTCCACAAGGATTGATTGCCCATGGTAGAGGAGAGACCTTTGATTATTTACTGGGCGAAAGGACCACAAAATATGCATACGACGCTGAGAAAGCAGCTGTCTGTTTATTATTGCTATCAAATAAGTCAATTATTTCTATCAATGGTAACACAGCTGCGTTATGTGCGAGAGATCTAGTTATATTGAGTAATCTTACTAAATCAGGAATTGAGGTAAACCTTTTTCATAAGAATAAGGATAGATCCAATGCAATTGCAAAAATGTTAAGAAAAGAAGACGCAACTGATGTATTGGGATTGAACGCCAAACTAAAATCTGTTATTAATGGTATATCAAGTAATCGCAAATATGTTGATAAGAATGGGATAATGAAGTCTGATACTATTTTTGTTGCTCTTGAAGATGGTGATAGAACAGAAAGTCTAGTCAAAATGGGCAAGAAGGTAATTTCTGTAGATCTAAATCCGATTTCACGTACTGCAATGGCTTCTGATGTTACTATTGTTGACAATATTATACGTGCGATACCAAATATGTTAAAGATCTCAGAGCAATTAGTTAAGAAAGATAAATCGTACTTATTGCAACAGATTAAGAATTTTGATAACAAAGAAAATATGCACAAATCGTTACTATTAATAAGAAGAGGAATTTGAAATGGGAAGTCAAAAAAAATCAAAGCTAACAATTTCTGAAATTCTGGATAAGAAAAAAAACAAAGAAAAAATAACAATGTTAACGTCGTACGATTATTCCATATCTCGTATTTGTAATGAGACTGATTTGGATCTGGTCTTGATAGGTGATAGTGCAGCAACTGTCATGCTGGGATATGATTCGACTAGAAAAATAGGGATGAACGAAATGTTGACATTTTGCAAAGGAGTAGTAAATGCAATAACAAGACCAATAATAGTCGCTGACATGCCTTTTGGATCCTATCAAATGGGAACGTCAATTTCAATTAGAAATGCTCTTAAATTCTTAAGATGTGGTTGCGATGCCGTCAAGTTAGAGGGCGGATTGGAAGTTGTTGATATTGTCAAA
The DNA here is from genome assembly GCA_036277875.1 of Nitrososphaeraceae archaeon. GTDB lineage: Archaea > Thermoproteota > Nitrososphaeria > Nitrososphaerales > Nitrososphaeraceae > TA-21. Next base: position 4,934 of record DASUMD010000151.1, on the reverse strand, counting down.
AAATTGACCAGCCTAGGTATTCCTGTAATGGGACACATAGGATTAAAACCTCAGACTACTCCACTACATCATGGCTATATTTCACAGGGGAAAACAGCCGAAGATGCAATCAAACTAATAAACGAAGCGGAGGCTCTAGAAGAAGCGGGAGTTTTTAGCATCGTTCTTGAAAAAGTTACCAGCGAAGTAGCGTCAGTGATAACTCAAAATGTGAATGTTCCAACAATTGGGATAGGTTGTGGACCTTACGTTGATGGACAAGTATTGGTTATCCATGATATGTTAGGATTGTACAAAGAAATAGAACCTAAATTTGTAAAAAGATACCTCAATTTGTCAGATCAAATATTTGATGCGATAAAAACATACGAGAATGAAGTTAAATCAGGAAAGTTCCCACAGGAAGAACATATGTATCATATGACGGAAGAAGAATTTGCAAGACTAGAAAAAATCCTAAAAAGGGCTTGATATGAATATTTCAAATGAGAATTCTCAAAATAGGGAACATATATCAAAAGAAATTATAGGTATTCATAGCAATATTCTGAAAGGAAAGAAAATTGTGTTGTGCATTACTGCTAGTGTAGCTGCATACAAAGCTATAGATCTTAGTAGAATGTTGATGCGCAATGGTGCAGAGGTATATCCGGTGATGTCAAAATCAACTAAATCCAGGTTACTAACAGAGGAAATAATGAATTGGGCCACGGGAAACAAAACTGTATCAGAACTAACATCAGATTTGGAACATATCGCTCTTGCCAATTACGGTAAATCAGATATTGTCGTTGTATATCCTTGCACAGCTAACACTTTGGGAAAATTTGCTAACGGAATAGAAGATAATCCAGTAACAACTGTTCTGAGTGTAGCCTTTGGATCAAGAATACCCATTGTAATTGCTCCCGCAATGCATGAGGCCATGTATGAAAATATCATTATATCGGAAAATATCAAGAAACTAAAGTCATTAGGAGTATCAATACTAGAACCATCTATAACAGAGGATAAAGCAAAAGTAATTTCTGCCGAAAAGGTAGTACAATTTGTAATTGATAAAATCGGAATGAAAAAAGGCAAAATGACGTCTGGAATTAATGTCTTGGTAACAGCGGGTTCTACAGTTGAATATATTGATTCAGTCAGAATTTTGACCAATTTAAGTTCAGGAAAAATGGGACTAAATATAGCACAACAATGTTTGGATAAATGCTTCAACGTAACATTCGTTTATGGACATGGATCTTTGAATATTCCAGATGATCCAAGAATGAACATTATAAGAATCAAGACTACTGAGGAAATGTTAAAGGTTGTGAAGGAAAGGATTTTGAATGAAAAACAGCATATTGTTTTTCATGTCGCCGCCGTTGCAGATTTTTCGATATTACATTCCAGCAAGAAAAGGCCCAACAAAATGGATACTCGAAATGGAACTAAAACCATTAAACTTGTTCCAACTACAAAAATTGTCGATAAAATAAAACAATTTGATAATAAAATCTTTCTGGTGGCGTTCAAAACGGAATATGGAATTTCAAAGGAATTGTTAGTCAAGAGAGCTCTTGTTAAACTTAATGAGTGTAATGGTGATCTAATCGTAGCTAATGATGTCTCAAGAAAAGGATGCGATTTTGGATCTGATACAAATGAGGTCTACATATTAGATAAAGAAAAGGATATGATCCATGTCCCACTTGAATCAAAGAAGGAAATTGCTAGAAAGTTATTAAAGATTGTTTGCAAAAAGCTAAAGTTACATTGATTGATTATTTTGTGATCATAAGATTAGTAACTCTTTGGTAAATTTAGTTAGAGTCAAATCGTTAACGTTGGTATTTTCATTAACTACAATCGTATCCTCAATCCTAACACCAAACTTTGAATCTATGTAGATCCCAGGTTCAACAGTAACAACCATGCCTTTTGATAATTTTTTAGATTCATTTTGACGTATCCATGGTTGTTCATGAACCTCCAAGCCAACCCCATGTCCTGTAGAATGAATAAAATTGTCACCATATCCTCTATTTGATATCAGATTGCGGCAAGCAACATCTACTTTCCCACATTCAACCCCTTCCTCTACACACTCGAGTCCCTGCTGTTGAGATTTCTTAACAAGGTTATACACCTCACGCATCTCATGACTTACATTGTTTAATGCAAATGTACGAGTAGCGTCGGAAATATACCCATTATATCGCAGAGTTAAATCAACGACAATGAAATCCCCATCAATAAATTCTCTATTTGATGTTTCGAAATGGGGTAGAGCGCTGTTAGGTCCACCAGCAATTATGAATGGATTCAAAGTATATGGGTAACATGTAGATGTTCCTCCAAAGTTCATGGCTTCGTATAGTAACTTTGCCTGCAATTGCTTTTCCGTAAGCCCTCTCTTTATTTCGTCATTGCACATTTCATAGAGTTTGTCTATAATACGTGATGCCTCCTTGATTTTCCCAAGTTCAGAATCATCTTTGACAATTCTTGCTTTACGATATGGCCATTCATCTATGATGAATTTACTGTTATCTGTATATGGTAAAATAGATTGAACTGTTTCATAATCACTGCAGTCAGAATAGAATTTGTGTTTTGATAAATAGGGAATTACTGACTTTATCAGTCCAGTCCCACGTTCGGCATTGATAATTTCAGAGTATTTGGATTCATTCAAAGCCCTGGTGCTTTCTAACTTTGGAACAAATAATTTAATCTTATCATGGGTGCATATCGCAATGGATTCGCCCCAAAAACCTGTCAGATAGAAAATATTTTCTGGTTTGAAAACCATCAATGCGTTAAATCCGGTGGCAGCTATAGTATCAAGTATATTTCTAGCACGTTCTTTAAGCATAAGTTAATGCAAAATAAAATCATTTATGTCTCTTTCCAAATTTTTACGTAATTATAAATATTGGCTCTAATCTTTTCTTGAATGTAATTGGAATACCTTGTAATGCTTCCAGGCCCAACTAATGTTCCTAATAGAGTTATTAATGCAATGCTAACACCCATGATAAACCATAGAAGTGATGATTTTAGAAAATTATACAAAGATATAGTAAATAAGACACAAAGGGTATTTGAAACCGAAAATGATATTGTAGTACTCACAACTTCAGGCACAGGGGCTGTCGAAACCTCTGTTGTAAATCTTATAAAAAAAGATGACTTAGTGATTATACCTGTAAATGGAGAATTTAGTACTAGACTTGCAGATCTTATAGATAACTATGGAGGAAAGACTATTAGGATAAATTCACCTTATGGACAAAACCCACCAATAGAAAAAGTAGAAGAGGCTTTTGAAAAAAATTCTAATATTAAGGCACTATACGTTGTTTATAATGAGACTTCTACAGGTACGACTTTGAGAAATTTATCCAAATTAGGCGATATCTGTAAGGCTCATGGAGCATATTTTGTCGTAGACGCAGTCTCAATTCTGGGTGGTGATGAGCTACCAGTTGACAAATGGAATGTAGATATATGCTTTACTGCAACTCAGAAAGCACTAGCAGCACCTCCAGGAATCGCACCGATTTCAATAAGCAAGGAAGCAAAAAAATACATGATTGAGAATCCCCCTCCAAGTCAATATTTGAATCTAAAAAGATATTTCAAGTATTATAACGACAGTTTTGAAACCCCTTTCACACCTGCTATAAGTCTTTTTTATGCTTACCAGGAAGCATTAAATATCATTATCGAAGAGGGAATGGAAAATAGAATTCATCGACATAGAAAGTGCGCTAATGCCTTCTATTCCGGACTAGAAGCCTTGGGTTTTACACCATTCGCAGATGCTGATTCCAGAAGCAATGTGGTTATAGCCGTAAATTATCTTCCCGGTATTGATGACAAGAAATTTCGAGAACTGATTTCAACTAAATTCAAGGTCTTAATAGCGGGGGGATTTGGGGAACTTAAGGGAAAAGTTTTTAGAGTAGGATGTATGGGGGAAGTAAGTAGTTACCATGTTATGAGAACTCTTTCTGCTATCTCATCATCAATGTCAATTCTGGGCGTGCTGCCTATAAAGGATGGATTGTCAGTAGCCAACAATGTACTGAGTCAATAGGGACTAGTTGTTAAGCTTAATATTATGGTAAATCGACAGCAAATTTCGTGACAATGGAAAAAGGATCACTCATTCTTATAGACTATACTGCTAAAGTAAAGGATTCAGACGAAATTTTTGAGACTACTGTGGAAGAAAATGCGAAGAAATCTAATCTCTATGATCCTAGTATAAAGTATGAACCTAGATTAGTCTCGATAGGAGAAGGATGGGTATTGAAAGGACTCGACGAAATTCTAACGACTGCAAACCTCGGTGACAATTTGAATGTTGATATCACTCCGGAGAAGGCATTTGGCATGAGAGATCCGAATAAGGTAAGGATGATACCACAAAGAAAATTTGGTGATAAGGCCGATGAAATAAAGGCCGGAGATGTAGTTGACATAGACGATAGAAGAGGGTTTGTAAGGTTTATCGGCTCAGGGCGCGTTCAGGTTGACTTTAACCATAGATTTGCCGGAAAAACACTGAATTACAATGTCAATATTCTAAAGGTCTTAAAAACCGATGAAGAGAAAGCATCATCTCTTGTCAAGAGGAGACTTCTTGTAGAAGGCGACAAGATTTCTATAACTTTTAACAAACCTGAACTTGTCATTTCTTTGCCTGAAGAAGCTTTTTTGATTGATGGACTCCAGATTATTAAGAAGGCAATATCTGGTGATTTATTTAAATTCATTCCATCTGTAGAAAGCATAAAATTTTTAGAGATTTACAATAAAGCTAAACCGGAATCGAAGGCAAAGGATGAACCAAAGGCAAAGGATGAACCAAAGGCAAAGGATGAACCAAAGGCAAAGGATGAACCAAAGGCAAAGGATGAACCAAAGGCAAAGGA
>DASUMD010000150.1:0-10009 GCA_036277875.1 Nitrososphaeraceae archaeon | reverse complement strand
ATGGAAGTGCGCCATTGCAAATATCCCATATGGTGGGGGGAAAGGTGGTATAATATGCGATCCAAAAAGTATGTCAGAAGGAGAATTAGAAAGAATGACTAGAAGGTATGCATATGGAATTTCAGATATTATTGGACCGTACAAGGATATTCCTGCACCTGATGTATACACAGGTGGAAAAGAGATGTCTTGGATTATGGACACGTTCTCGGTAATCAAGGGAAATTACATACAGCCTGAAGTGATTACGGGCAAACCTATACAAATTGGAGGATCCCTTGGACGTAACGAAGCAACGGGTAGAGGTCTTGCCATTACGGTAAGAGAAGCTGCCAAAAAACTAAATATCGACATGAAAAATGCAAGCGTTGTTGTTCAGGGATTCGGAAATGCTGGACAGTTTTCTGCTCAGCTCGTTGAAGAACAAGGAGCAAAAATAATAGCCGCAAGTGATTCAAAGGGATGTATAATTAATAAAAATGGCTTCGATACGGCTTCACTCAGGAAACACAAAGAAAAGACCGGATCTGTATCAAATTTTCAAGGCAGCCAAACTATTTCCAACAAAGAACTTCTTGAAACGGAATGTACAATTTTGATTCCTGCTGCTTTGGAAAATCAAATAACTAATGATAACGCTGGAAATATAAGGGCCAAAATCGTAGCGGAAGCTGCAAATGGACCAACTACTCCAGAAGCTGACAAGATTTTATTTAATAATAAAATCATGGTGATCCCCGATATATTGGCCAACGGAGGTGGGGTTACGGTCTCATATTTTGAATGGTTACAAAATTTGCGTAGAGACTATTGGACAGAAGCGGAAGTCAATGATCGGTTGGATACAAACATCACAAAGGCATTTTTGGGGGTTTATGATACGCATTCAAAACATAATACAGACATGAGAAAGGCAAGTATGATAGTTGCACTAAATAGAGTTGTGGATGCCATAAAGATAAGGGGATTATGGCCCTAACTCCGACAAATAACACAAAGATAAAGAAAATTTTTAAAAAGACGTAATTAAAAAAATTTTTTTATTCAGTCGAAAAGGAATGTCCACATGAACATGATTTGGTTACATTAGGATTATTTATCTTGAAACCAGATCCCATGAGACTCTCAATGTAGTCAATATTCGTTCCTTTTAGGTACTTTTGACTGTAACTATCGACAATCATTTTGATGCCGTTTTGATCAATAACATTGTCATCTTCATCTGGCTTTTCTTCAAAACCCATACCATATGAGAGACCTGAACAACCTCCACCGGAAACATAGACTCTCAGGTACAAACTCTCCTTATTCTCTTGTTTCATAAATTCCATTACTTTCTCTGCAGCCTTTGGACTAATTGTAATCAGTTGCGTTTGGTGTGTACTTTCCATTATCAATACAATGCCCTAATAAACTATAATAACCTTTTGAAAAATGAGGAAGCTGGGCAAAAACAAAAATGGGTATTTGAAACAAAAATTATTTTAGGCTTTCCTTCACCCTATGCCACTTTGCCAGACTTGCAGCCGCTGTTATCCATGTGATTACAGATTGGTAGACAGGTATATTGAACTCCTCAATTTTTTTAGAGATCTTTTCGGTAAATGGACCTCCCATAGCGCCTATCAGTATCGGTTTTTTCTTTTGTTTCTGAAAATCTGCTAGAATATCGACTATTTTTTCTTCCAGTGGATCATCCTGGAACACAAACCACGGCATGATGATATCTACATTAGGATCGTCTAAGAACGACTGAATAGCAAATCGATAATCATCAGCACTTGCAGAACCTGTAACATCACATGGATTGCCAATTACATAAGTCGCTGGATAATGTTCTTTGAATGATTTCATAGTTTGATCACTTAATTGCGCTAGTTCCAAATTTAGCCTTTCAAAATTATCTATTGCAGCAATGATTGGTCCTGCTCCATTTGTTACCATGGCAATTTTGTTTCCTTTTGGGACTGGTTGCCATGTTAATGCCTTAAGAGCAGAAGTTAATTCTTCGTAAGAATCCACAGAAATAATTCCAGTTTGTTCAAAGGCTCCACTTATTACAGCAAAGGATCCACCCAGCGAACCTGTATGAGAGGCTGCTTGCTTTGCTCCTTTGGTAGATCGACCATTTTTGAAAACTACAATTGGTTTTTGATGCTCTTTTATAACGTTCTTTGCGGAATTCATAAACTTGCGACCGTCTCCAAGCCCTTCTACATACAAGCCAATTACGTTTGTATTCGGATCCTGTGCCAAATAGTGTATCATATCAGCTTCATCAACATCCGACCTGTTACCATAAGAAATCATCTTGCTCAGACCGAATGCGTCAGAAGTCTCCATGAACGCAATTCCAACCGTCCCACTCTGGGATAGGAAGGCTACATTGCCCTGCTTTGGTCTTAACATTCTCAAGTGACCTTGAAATGCACAATCAAGTCTGTTTTCTCCATTAAATATACCAATGCAGTTTGGACCAATTATTCTAACATTCAATTCACGGGATAGATCTTGGATACGTTTCTCAATATCTGCACGTTCTCCTCCAAGTTCTTTACCACCGCCGGATATTATTACCATGTTATGGATATTCTTTTTTCCACATTCAGTAAGAAGATCTGGTACGAACTTAAGATCGACAGTTACAATAACAACATCTACGGGATCTTTTACATCCAAGAGGTTTTTGTAAGCTTTTACACCCATTATTTCGGAATAACCTTTTGCGTTTACGGGATAAACTTTGCCCTTGTAATCATGTTTTACAAGGCTTTCCATGACAGAATTTCCTATCTTGCCAGGTTCTGGCGATGCACCAATTAATGCTACAGATTTTGCATTAAAGAATAGATCCATGTAACTTGAATCGGGGTTGGCTATTGAAATTGCATTATCTGAAGATTTTTCCTTAAGAATGATCTTTGCATCTACAACGTAATAACTATCAGGATAAACCACCACCGGATTAAAATCAATGCTCTCATATTTTCCAGCCATGTCCACTCCTAGAGTCCCAATATTTACAATTGCTTCACTTAACATGTCCAAATCAATCGCCTTTGAACCTCTAAATCCTTTCAGAATATCCTTTCCTCTTAGAGATTCCAACATTTTTAATGCATCCCCTTTTGTGACTGGAAGAACTCTGAATGAAACATCCTTGAATAATTCTGTGTAAATGCCACCTAGACCTACCATTATAGAAGGCCCGAACTGAAAATCGTTTTGGAGCCCAATAATTAATTCAACCCCTTCTGGAACCATCTTTTCCAATAGTACTCCCTTCACATCAAATTTTTCCTTAAGTCTATAAAACATGTCATCAAATGCTTTCTTAACTTCATTCTCAGAACCTAATCCTACTTTAACACCACCGACGTCTGTCTTGTGCAAAATATCTGGAGAAACTATTTTTGCAACCAATGGAAAACCAATTTCTTTTGATTTTTGTGCTGCTTCATCACTATTTGTCACAAGTGCATATTTTGGAACCTTGATTCCATATTCACCAAGAATTTCCTTTGAGGATTCTTCTGTTATGACTTTTGGATTGCCCTTCGAAGATTCAACAATATTTTGGATCTTTTGTCTGTCAACCATATTTATGAAAAAAGGTTTTCTTTGTTTTTAATTAACTTTACTCAAAACCAACTATCAAGAGGGTTTGGAAGATGTGAGATATTTTTCAAAATGCTATTTTTCTTTTTGAAAAAAAATGCGTCAACTTGGAAAAGGAGTTACAACAATTAAAAACGAGTGAATTCCTCTTAATTTCTGGTAGTACCTGACTGGTCAATTCTTCATGAATTTGTAAATATTGCCTTCCTTCTGGAGTAATGACATAGCTAGTTTCATTCCCCTTGGATTTCAAAAGATTGTATTTCTTTAATTCTAAAATGAATTTCATCATCTGTGAAGTTGTAAGATGGGCTTGCAATCTTGAATATATCTCCTCGTAGTCACACTTTTTGTGCGCAGTCTTTAGGATAAAAGCTATTACATCGAGCTTACTGAATGATTCCACAAAAGATAATAAAATATATAAAATAAAAACCTCGTCAATAACTCTTATAGTAAATGGATTTTTACATATTCCAGTAATTTTATCAGAATAATCATAAGAAAAAAGTAGATGTTGAATTAATCATTAATACTGATATATTTTCTATAACATACGTAAAATACAGTTACTAATTTACTTCTTTTTAATAACTTCAGCAAGAAGTTGTTACTGTAAATGATAATAACAGAAATCTTTCAAAAAGTATTGAATTAATCCAATTCTCTATCAAAATTGATTGGGTACACTTAATTTCAAACGGGGAAAGAAGCATGATTAGTTTGTTTTCCAAATACATACGTATTTGATGTCAAATTATATGCCTTTGATTCCTCATACATTTCCAGATAGTTTTTTCCCTTGTCCGTTGTATGGTAAGTGGTAGAGCCTTCAGATAAATTACTCCTCTCGACGACTAGTCCATTAAGTACTAAAATTTTAATGTATTTCTTGATTTGCCTATAATTCAAGTGTGCCCGGGACATTATAGATGATTTCCTTTCACCATTGACGGCCGTGAACAATATCATTGCAATAATATCAGCAGTACTCCTATAATTCAATATTAATTTAAAAATGAAATCTCTCTATAAATAGCAGGGTAGAGAATTATCTGGTTTTTGAATAGCTAACATTTACTTTTTCTCAATTAATCTAATACTGAATTTTGCACGACTAATGTGGATTACTTGTATGCCACGACAATTATTGCCCCGCCAAACATTTTTTTTGTAAATTTGACTTTGGAAAATTTATTGAGTAAGAGATCATTTAAAAGAGCGTTCTTTGGCCATCGGACAAAAGTTCCATACAAAGTCTTAAATCTTAAACCTCTTTTACCAGAAACGGAGTAAGCTATTATCCCCAAGATATATTTTAAGTAAAATGTGACGAAGCTTCTAAGCATTACGTTATCAGGTTTACCTATATCTACAATTATGAATCTGCCTTCATTTTTGAGAACCCTGTGTACTTCAGAGATAGCTTCAACTAATGAAAAGGAATCACGTAGAGAATACCCACACAAAACAGCATCTACTGACGACTCCTTAAAAGGCATATATTCAAACACTCCACATGAGAGATCAAGTCTTCGACTATTTTGATTTTGAGCGTAATCTAACATTTCACGAATCGGATCATGTAGTATTACCCTGGCATTATTATTTAGAATCTCCAATGCTTTTGACGACATATTACCAAAACCCGAACCTGCATCTAGAATTAAATCACCAGGATTAATTTGGCCTCTGAGTCCAAATTCACGATATTTATCATCTTGACCTAGGGAGATACTCTTGTTAACTTTATCGTAAACTGGTATTATGCTCCTTAATACTCCAATGACTTCTTTCCAGTAGCTAAGTCCCAATCCTGACAATTAATAAGTCTGAAAATGAATGGATATTTTTTATTTTGGAATAAAAAATCTCAATTCTTATCATGAAACTGTCATTTCCCTCATTTACTGATCATTTCAATCCACCAGAATTAAATGGGTTCACAAAATTGATAAGGGACTCATTTTTATGGAATACTGTCTACTAAAATGGAATACATATGTGAATCTTGTGGCACCCTGTTGATACATAGTAATCAGGTAACACTTGATAGTATGAAAGACGTTCACAATCAACTTTGTTCCGTTAAAAGGCAAAATATAGTGATACCAGCTCCGCAAGTACCACAGAAATCAGCACCAACTGCTCAACCTTCTCTTTCGACAACACCCTCACCATCTCAAACTTTAAACTCTCCGCCAACCCAACAATCCACCGCAGCGCCAGCTTCTGGTGGACAAACTACGATTTCTCTAACCGGTAATGGAACAAACTATTCCAAGATAGAAGGTCCAATAGATCCCGAATTCAAATCAAAACGCCAGATAACGGGAAGCTACCAAGGAATTAAGGTATGGGGTCCAGTTGATGCACCAGGGCAACTGGGAATCTGGGGAACCGAAGTTACAGTAGATTTCGATATTTGTGTGGCTGATGGCGCCTGTATTGAAGCATGTCCTGTCAATGTTTATGAATGGCTTGAAACACCTGGACATCCTGCATCTGAGAAAAAGCCTTTCATGATCAGAGAAAAAGATTGCATTTTCTGTATGGCATGTGAAAATGTTTGTCCTCCTCAGTGTGTAAAAATATTCCAAAAGGGTCAGTAATTTAATTCGAATATCAACTTGCAAATTTGAGTACTAATGTTTGACATCGTAGCTACAGGTGGTACATTTGATATATTACATAAAGGGCACTACATGCTTCTACTAAAGGCATTCGAAGTTGGACGGCATGTAATAATTGGTGTAAGCAGTGACAATTATGCAACTCTAAAAAAGAAAAAAATTACAAACAAGTATTCCATTAGACAAGAAAAATTGAAAAAATTCATTGGAGAAAATTTTGATAAATCTAACTATTCTATTTATCAACTAAATGATTTTTATGGTCCCACAGTATTGACTAGAGATGTGGAGGCCATCGTTACTACTGAGTCAGCCAAAGAAAACTGTGTTAAGATTAATGAGTTAAGAAAGTCAAAAGGCATGCCACAATTGGAAATAATACTAGTTCCCTTGGTCGAGGATAAAGAAGGTAAGGTGATATCATCAACAAGGATACGAGAGGGTGAAATAGATATAAACGGAAACAAATTGACTCTCTATTAATAAGCAATACGTTATTTCAAAGTAAGGATTGGCATTAGAACCAAATTGATAAATTTTATACATTCGAATCAAACTTAGTTGAATTAATCAATACTCTATGAAGTTTGATGTACAACATTCAATATATTTTCCTGACCAAAAGTCCTAATAACAACAACGGGGCCTAATATTAACTCTCTTACAAATTCCCTCAATTTTACTGCATTTATGTTATCCTTCATTAGAACGGCATGACATGATTTATCCTTCAACATTAAAACAATTTCATTGTCCACGATTTTTATTACTTCGATCACAAAGTGTACGCTACCTTTATCAGGTAACAACATACTTCCTAATTTTTCGGTTTCATATGAGTCAAGACATTCAAATCTTGTAACTTTATCCAAATATTCAACTATCCTCACTGTACATGAAATCAGAGATTGAATCTTTAGCCTTTTCTCTTCGTTCCTGAAACATGGAAATGAATGAGGTTGAATGATTTGATAGATCATGTTTACACTCTCCGCAAAGAAGATTGCCACTCCTGCATTTTAGCTCCCTCTCATTGGATTCTCCAGGCGTATCAAACAGATACTTGAGGTATGAAAAAACAGAACATACTGCGGGATTTGCACCCAATTTTTTCTGAAGGGAAATTGTTGGCTGTCCTCCTGTGAAGGCATTGGATATTTTTTCTTCAATTATGTCTGGATCATCCGTGGTGAATAAAGCTGTTTCAGGATTTGATGATGACATCTTGCCTACAGTTTGCAAACTTGGCAGAAATTTACTATGTATTTGTGCCGGTTTGTAAAAGCCAATTTTTTCTGCGATGTCTCTTGTCAATCTCCAATAGGGATCCTGATCAATTGCCGCCGGTATCAGAACAGGTGTGGGCTTCCCTTCAATTATAGAAGGCAGAAAACATGGAACTCCTTGAAGGGGAGGAAAACCGATCATTCCAATATTGGTTGAATTAGTAAAACCAAAGATACTCTTTGCAGTTGAAAACGTGATCCTTTTTGCTATTTCTAACGAGTTTGAATAAAGATGTTTTATGTGTCTTGAATTGACAATTATTTTTGTTTTACTCTTTTTGAAACCTATTGCAATAATGTCAAGGATATTCTCATATACATTCTTGTTGATTTCATCCATTGTTTTGTCTCCAAACAAGAATTTTTCATCATCAGTTATTTGGAATAAGAGATTTGAATCAAATTTGTCTTGTAAGTGCTTGGTGAGAAACCATGGCATCAAGTGACCAAGGTGAACCATCCCAGATGGTCCCCTTCCTGTATACAAATAAAATTTTTCATTGTTTTCATACTTATCTAAAATCCAATCAAGATCTCTGTGAGAAAAAAAGAATTTTTGTCTAAGTAATGGATGTAATTCACCTGTAAATGATTTAATTTTTTCAAGTATTTCGTCAGTTATTTCCTGCGTTCCGAATTTTTTTATTAATCGTGCATAATCTACTGATCCCTCTACTTTCCATGGGGTTACTTCAAAATCATCAGAATAATCATCTTTGAATGAGTCACTCATTTTTTTATATATACATGATTCGAGAGCTTTAAACGTTTAAAAAGTATTCCATCAAAGTCTGATCCATATTTAAATGACGGAACTAAATTTGCATAAAATAGAAAAAAAAATTCTGCTATCACTTGTAAAACACGATAAAACCGATATTGAGAAATTGTCATCTGTCACGAACCTTTCATTAGATAATGTAAGGCGTGGGATAGAATGGCTAAAGTACAAAGGAATGGTGTCGGTGTCTGTCCACAAGGATTCAACAGTTCAACTCATTTCAGAAAGGTCAAATGATGGACGTCCAGGTGATAAACCACATGTTTCAGAAAATTTAACATTACCAGAAAGGAGAATAGTTAATGCCATAAAAAACAAACATCGAAAAAATATCAAGATTGGGGAACTTGCCAAACTGTGTAGTATGTCAAATATTGAATTTAGCGTTGGAATACAAAATGCGCTTAGAAATGGTTGGCTGAATAAAGCGGAGGATACTCTGAAGATTACAGATAATTCAGAAAATCTATCGCTCGAAGAGACACTTTTAGAGAAAATCTCGAGATTAAATAAGATAAAACTTTCAGAATTATCAAATAAAGAATTACATGGGTTTACTCTCCTAAAAAAACGTCCAGGATATCTCAAAGAAACAATAGAAAAAACTTTCGACATTTCCCTTACAAATGAGGGTAAAAAAGTAGCATCAAATATTAAGAACGACGGAGAGGGAGGGATAGGCGCAATTACATCTGAAATATTAGGTACTGGAAAATGGAAGAATAAGGAATTTACGGAAATAGATGTAACTTCCCCTGTCCGCTCTTACGCCATGGGAAGAACGCATCCCCTTACCGATATAATTAATGAAATTAGAGAAATTTTTGTGTCAATGGGATTTTCTGAAATTGAAGGATCAACTATCCAATCTTGTTTTTGGAATTTTGATGTGCTATTTACTCCTCAAGATCATCCCGCAAGGGATATGCAGGATACCTTCTACTTGTCAAATTTGACCGATGATGAAGAAATAGATCCTGTTATTAGTAATAAAGTATCAAACTTTCACAAGACAGAATGGAGTTATGATTGGGATATCGAAAAATCAAAGCAAACCGTTCTCCGTACCCATACTACCCCAGTCACTATAAAATATCTTTCAAAAAGTAAGTTGAATAGTGGAAGGATTTTTTCAATAGGACGAGTTTTTAGGAATGAAAAAATGTCTTACAAGCATCTAATGGAATTTCATCAGATCGAAGGAATTGTAATAGGTAAAACAGTTAATTTAAGAGATTTGATGGGTCTGCAAAAACAATTTTATTCAAAACTTGGATTAGAAAGGGTAAAGTTTTGGCCCACCTATTTTCCATATACAGAACCGTCGTTGCAATCAATGGTTTACATAGACAAACTTGGAAAGTGGGTCGAATTGTTTGGCATGGGAATGTTCAGACCCGAGGTAACTCAGTCAGTAGGTATATTGAATAATGTACTTGCCTGGGGCGGTGGGCTTGAACGTATTGCTATGATCAGATATGGATTGGATGATGTACGCGAACTCTACGATAATAAGCTATCGTGGTTAAGGATGCAACCAATATGCCCGTTGTAGAATTTCCACTGGAAGATATCAATAGACTTTTTTCTGATTACGATCTAGAATATATTCTAGAAATGCTACCATTTATAGGACTAGATCTGGAGTACCGAGATGATAAGTGTATTAGATTAGAATATAGTCCAAATCG